>JADLBA010000063.1 GCA_020848015.1 Crocinitomicaceae bacterium
GTAGGTGTTGGCGGTTATGCCAGCGGACCATTACTTCGCGCTGCGGCTTCAATGAATATTTCCACACTGATACAGGAACAGAATTCTTTTCCAGGCATCACAAATAAACTTCTTTCACGGAAAGCATCGAAGATTTGCGTTGCCTATCAAGGGTTGGAAAAATGGTTTCCAAAGGAAAGGATCGTATTCACCGGTAATCCGGTTCGCCCTGAAATGACAAACTTCAGCGAAAAGAGAGAGTCTGGAATCACTCACTTTGGTCTGATAAAAGGCCGTCCTACTTTATTAGTCATCGGCGGGAGTCTCGGTGCATGGACAATCAATGAAGCAGTGCGCACTTTTTCAAAAGAATGGATCAACCAAGGATTACAGATCATCTGGCAAACGGGAAAGAGCTACGAAAAAACAGCTCATGCATTCTCTACCGGAATTTCACATCTCTCCTCCCATACTTTTATTAAGGAAATGGACATCGCTTATGCGGTGGCAGATATCATAATATCGCGTGCAGGAGCCATGTCAATCAGCGAACTTTGTCTTGTTGGAAAACCATCTGTCCTCATTCCTTCACCCAATGTTTCTGAAGACCACCAGACAAAGAATGCGATGGCATTAGTCAATCAACACGCTGCAATAATTGTAAGAGATGCGGAGGCAGGCGAAAAATTAGGCGCTGTGGTTTCTGCACTTGCAAAGTCAGAAAAGGAAATGTCGTTGCTGTCTCAAAATATTTTACAGCTTGGCACCCCCAATGCAGCAAAAAAAATAGCTGACGAAGTGCTTTCATTGGTACGATGATATCCTGTAAATAATCACTTTGCCCATTCAACTGCTGAACTCAAAGGGAAAAATATCTACTAAAGAAGAAGGGAAATCAAAATGATTTCCCTTCTATATACTCTGACTTTTTGAGAACATATTTATTTCAATGATGGAAATGTGCCATTTTAGATGGATCATGTTTGTATCTGAAAACAGCGAGAAAAGCAATACCAAGCACCAAAGCATACCCCGCAAAAGTGAGCCAGATGTATAGCCAGTTTTTTACCTCCCCGACTGTAAAATAATCTACAACAATACCACTGGTCATTCCACCGAGGAAGGCCCCCAGTCCGTTGGTCATAATAACAAATACACCCTGCGCACTAGCCCGTATCTTGGGATCAGCCTCCATTTCAACATATAGCGATCCGGATACGTTGAAGAAGTCGAAGGCCATTCCATAAACGATCATAGACATAACAAGCAACCAGAGGCCATTGCCAGGGTCGCCGAGACCGAAGAAGGCAAAACGAAAAACCCAGGCAAAAATGCTCATCAGCATTACCACCTTGATACCAAATTTTCGCAGGAAAAAAGGAATGGTAAGAATAAAAAGTGTTTCCGATATCTGCGAGATAGACATCAACAATCCGGGATGTGCAACGGCAAACGTTTCTTTAAACTCTTCAATTTTTCCAAAATCATGCAGATACGCCTCACCAAAGGTATTGGTAATCTGTAGCGCCGCCCCCAGCAATGCAGAAAAGACAAAGAAGATGGCCATTTTCTGATTTTTAAAAAGCACAAATGCATCTAATCCAAGCGATGAAATAATGGAACCACCTTTCTGTGTTCCGGCAGGGCGGCATTCCGGCATTGTGAAGGCATACAATCCCAGCAGCAAACCAAACGCCGAACCTACATACAATTGTTCGGGCTTAATGGACCAATGGTTTAGATCAATGACCCACATCGCACAAATAAATCCAATAGTTCCCCAGACACGTATCGGTGGAAAATCTTTTATCACATTGAATCCCCTTTGTTCAAGAATATTATAGGAAACCGTATTGCTCAATGAAATCGTGGGCATATAAGCCATAGCATTGAACAACATCACTATGTACATCGTATCCACATCTTTCTCTTGCACAGTTGAAGCCCAGAAAAGCATGGCAGCACCAATAATATGCAGCGCCCCGTATAACCGTTCTGCATTGATCCAGCGATCGGCAATTATCCCCATCACACCCGGCATAAAGAGAGAAGCCACCCCCATAGTAGCATAAATGCTCCCGATCTGCACTCCGGTAAATTTTAACACCACCGCCATATAAGCACCCAGCGAGATCAGCCATGTTCCCCAGACAAAATACTGCAAAAAGATCAGCACCGTAATACGACTCTTGATTTCCATAAATTTTTAAAATTATTTAATTAAAGGTAACAGCGGAGTAAAGCTAATCGAAAAAGACAATTTATAATGCTATCATAAAAAAATTGTCGTGAATGCGGAAATTATATCGTGTCTATTTAGCCATCATACAATCACGACATCATCCAATTTAATATCGTGAGGTTCGGCTGGAATAACATTGAAAAGTTGAAAGGAATAGCCCACTCCACATTTATGTGCGGAAGGGAAATCCGCCAACATTACATCGTAATAACCGGCACCGTACCCGATTCTGTTGCCCTGTAAGTCGAAAGCAAGTCCAGGAACAATGAAAAAATCAATGGTTCCTAAGTAGGCTGAGTCTCCCATTGGGTGCCGGGTGCCGTAGATTCCTTCTTCCAATTCTTCAAAACTTCGTAGCACACGATTTTCGAGTTTTCGCTGCCTTAGCACTTTGGGACAAATAACCGTGAACTCATCAATCAACAGTTTTTCAATTAAAGGAAAAAGATTGATCTCAGCATCCATCGGCAAATAAGTATGAATCACTTTCACCCCTGAAAAGCGAATCTTTTCTTCAAGGAGAGAACATATTTTTTGATCGGCAACCGATTTTTTCGCAGCATCCATCTCCTCTCTTTTGCGGAGCATTTCTACTCTTAGTTGGATTTTATCTTCTCTTATTTTCACCGCAAATTGTTTTCGCCCCAAAGGTAAACGGAAGTCGGTACTGATCGTTGCCGTTTGACCATCTTCACTCCGGCGATCGCTCACCACGAGCTTGTCAATTGCTAACAGGCTTCAACAAAAAAAACTTACAACTCTTCTGTAAAGGACTTGCACCCACTGGATAATCATCATATCCCCGTTTGGATATGAAAACATTTATGGCGCACACATCAGTGCTATAAATCAGCCACTACGCCAAGCTCCGAACCGTTATGCGAAACTCCTGGGCGACAGTGCATCATTCAAACTTTATGGGTTAAATCAGAGTGACTGACCAAAATATTGACTGATTTTATTTCCTACATTTGAAACACTTTTTGCATGACAACAGAAGAAAAATATATTGAGATATTCCTTGACCCAATCAGAAAATGCAAGGACTACAAGCCGAAATTTGGCGAGAGCCAAAACGCTGACGGTGTTACCCTTGACGGCTTTTTGAAACTTTACGGTGCTGACCCTTTTTACGCATGGATAGGACTTGACTCAGGGCTGATGTATGCTGCTCACAAGGCAGCGGGCGGAATGACTTCCATCTACCGACAAATCGGAATTGGCTGTGAACATCTTTTCCGCGAAATAATAATTGACACTACTCAATATAACGACAGGGACTTTGCTCATTGGAGTTACGATGCAAAAACTTCAGGAGGAAAAGTAAAAACGCTTTCGCTTGATGGCAGATTAGAGTTCAAGGAAATTCAGAACTCCAAACTGAAAACAAGATTACAGGAGTGGCTTAAATCATACTGCAAAGAACTTGAAGTAAAGCAAGTCCCCAAAAAAGGAGTTGTCTTTGAAGTTCGTCAGGGCTACAAAAGTAAAGACAGCAAAAGACAGAACGCAGACATTGACAATGCAACTGTTGCCTGGGCAAACAGTTACTTACCTGTATTTGCAATCTTTTCATCTCAAATTGATTCCGACATTATTTTAAGATACCGCAACAGTCGTTGCGGTGTGATGATTGGCTCAAGTTCGTCTAATCCAAACATTTCGCTTTTCGCTTTCTCAAAAAATATTTTGGGTTACGACCTTGCGGGTTTCTTTGAGAAGAACTCAAAGAAACTCAAAGTTGAAATTAATTCGGTTTTAAAAACTCTATTAGATGCAAACTGAATTATCACTTGATATAGAAAGAAGAACGGATTATACATTCAAGTATAACTCTCGTTTTGGGCGGCACGGCTGGTTACGTTTAACACCTGCATATTCTGTTAAACTTGTGCGTGAATTAATCAAAAAAGATTGCACGGAAAGTTCGCACATCTTAGACCCATTTTCAGGAACAGCAACAACAGGTTTGGTTGCAGCCGAGTTAGGTTTTCATGCAACACTATTTGACATCAACCCTTTTTTGATTTGGCTTGGTAATA
>JADLBA010000064.1 GCA_020848015.1 Crocinitomicaceae bacterium
CCGACGACGCATTCGGAATACCCTGCTGCGCTCCGATTTTAACTCCTTGTGCCGCTACAGCAATAGGAGCCAGTAGCAAAATAATCTTGACTGATACGTGCTTCATTATTGTGATATTTCAGATTCAATAATCGCCCTCTCTTATGCCCTTATGCAATAAGGGGAGAATGGAACATTTCAATATCGGATCATTCAGAATCAACACTTCCTTCAAATCATGGCACTACATTAAACTCGATAACACTTACGGAGGATTTATAATTGGCTGATGCTCCGTGAATAAATGAGATGGAGGTAGAACCTGGAACCCAGTAGGGCAATACGCCCGGATAGATATTGTTACTGCCATAGATATAATTGGTGATATACAGTGTAGTGCTGTTTCCGTTGATCTTGCTAATACGCATTGGATAACTATAACTCGTATAAGTCGCTGAAATAATCTTCCAAACTTTCCCAGACGGCACGGTAAAGGTTGTTTCTACTGTAGAAGGAATTTCGAGGTTCAACACCTGATTGAATTGCAGTGTTCCCTGAGCAAAAGCAGTCGTAAAACCAAAGAAAGCATAGGCGGATAATAATAGAAATTGTTTCATTTTAATCGGGGTTATTTGTTGTTGTAAAAAATCAGTGAACCAAATTTAGCACATTTTTTCTTCCATGAAACTGTTTGATTTCAATCAATTGTGGAGGATGGGAAATTTGGGGCAGTTACATAAAAATTTTTTCAACCGGCATCAGAATATAGCCATGATGTGCTGTCGGCACTATCAATACCTATTGCAATCCTATCGGCGAAAATCAGACTTTTCGCAGAGAATAGTGAGAATGAATCGCATTTGCCAGCAAAAATCTCTTTAACTTTATAGCCCACTATATACTTCTTTTGAAATGAAATGGACTTTTGGTGTTCAGCAAAAAGCAATCGCAGCATTACTGCTCACTTTTGTATTGGCGGTGGTTCTCTTCAACAACAGGATGGAAAAAAGTAATATAGCAAAATTAGAGGACACTTTTTCATCGGTTTATCACGATCGGCTGCTGGTTGAAAATTATATCTACCGGCTGTCTAACCTTATTCAAGAAAAAAGGCTTTTTGTAGAGCAATGCATCTTGAATAATCAGCGGGATGAACTGAGTAATTATTTTGCAGAAAATAGCTCCGGCGTTCAGCAGTTGATTTCGGATTATGAAAAAACCCTGCTTACACCTGAAGAAGAAGTCCTTTTCTCCGATCTGAAAAACCGGCGGGAGACCATCGTTGCTCTCGAAAGCGATTTGATTCGCGGTGGATTGGCTCTCCCTGCTCTGAAAGACCTGGATGCGAACTATGAGAAAGAACTGTCGCTGTTGAGCCATCTTTCCGATATTCAGCTAACAGAAGGAAAGCATTTGCATGAAAATTCAAAAAAAATTGCGATGAGCAATGCCAGTTCGTCTCAGTTTGAAATGACTATCCTGATCATCATTGGTTTGATGATTCACGCGCTTATTTTTGCATCGCGCTCTGCTATTTCTTCGCTGAAGGAAGTTCCTCCGGTGATGAATTAGAAACGGAAATAAAATCATCAAAAAAAATCTTGCTTCTTTGTTAAACAGCGCAGACGTTGTTTCTTTGACGCAACGATAATCAGACTGGCCTTGAAATTTCATTCAATAGACCCGCAAAGCAGATTCACTTTTGAGCAGATTGAAAAGATGCTCCGCGATGACCAGCCCCTCGAACTTTCAGAGAAGGCAAAAGCAAAAATTACCCGATGCAGAACTTATCTGGACGAACTCCACCTCTCTGGCAGGGAGCCTGTGTATGGCGTTAATACCGGCTTTGGAGCATTGTGCAATACCATCATAGACAGCGATCAAACAGAGGAATTACAACGCAATCTGCTTCTCTCCCATGCCTGCGGTATGGGCGATGAGGTTCCTCTACAAGTGGTTAAGTTGATGTTGTTGCTCAAGATACAAGGACTTTCTTACGGGCATAGTGGAGTTCAATTGCAAACAGTCAACCGACTGTGCGATTTCTATAACGAGGACATTCTTCCGGTCGTATATCAGCAGGGATCGCTGGGAGCCAGTGGAGACCTCGCTCCCTTGTCTCACCTTGCGCTTCCATTGATCGGTGAAGGTTTTGTGATGTACCGCGGCAAACGCATTTCATCGGCTGAGGCGCTGAAAAATGCCGGACTTTCTCCGATTAAACTAAAGAGCAAGGAGGGACTTGCATTGATCAACGGCACTCAGTTTATGAGTGCCTATCTTACATTGTGTGTATTGCGATGCCGGACACTCTTTGAAAAGGCCGACAATATCGCGGCAATGTCGCTCGATGCATTTGATGCGCGCCCCGAACCCTTCAACGATCTCACTCATCTTGTGCGGCCTCACAGCGGACAGTTATTCGTTGCGCAAAATATCAGGAATATTCTATCAGGAAGTGAGCTTCAACGACAAGCAAAAATAGATATACAGGATCCTTACAGTTTCCGTTGCATTCCACAAATACACGGAGCAAGCAGGGATACATTGGAATTTGTAGAAAAGACTCTGACAACAGAACTCCATTCGGTAACAGATAACCCGATTATTTTTCCGGAAGAGGGTCGGATCATTTCCGGAGGAAATTTTCACGGGCAGCCATTGGCACTTGCCGCCGATTTTCTCGCCATCGCAGCATCAGAAATAGGAAGCATTTCTGAAAGAAGAATATATAAACTCATCGGCGGACTGCGCGGGCTTCCTCCTTTTCTCGCAAAAAAACCCGGACTCAACAGCGGGTTTATGATACCGCAATATACGGCTGCGGGTATTGTTAGCCAGAATAAACAACTGTGCACCCCGGCAAGTGTTGATTCGATAGATAGCAGCAACGGGCAGGAAGACCACGTGAGTATGGGAGCCAATGCAGTCACAAAATGTTTTCGTGTGATCGAAAACCTGCAGTCAATTCTTGCTATTGAATACCTTGTAGCTGCACAGGCCCTGGATTTCAGGCGACCATCGAGAAGTTCGGAGAAAGTAGAAAAGCTTCACGAATTATTGAGAAAGGAAATTCCATTTGCAGAACGCGATACATTACTTCATGAGAGTTTGAAGAAAGCAAGGCGGCTGCTGGATTGAACAGATTACTTACCGCTCCCTTTCATTACGATCAGAAGGGTATAAAAAAGAATTTTAAAATCCATGGCCAGCGACATATTCTCGATATAAAGAATGTCGTATTTCAGTCGCTGAATCATCTCGTCCACATTCTCGGCGTAGCCGTACTTTACCTGTCCCCACGATGTAATGCCGGGTCTTACCCTGTGTAAGTGCTTATAGTGAGGGGCTCTTTCTACAATGAGATCTATGAAATGCTGGCGTTCGGGTCTGGGGCCTACAAGCGACATATCTCCCATCAGTACATTGATGAACTGAGGCAATTCATCCATCCGGGTTTTTCTCAGCAATCTTCCAAACGGAGTAATGCGTATATCAGATGCACTGCTGAGTTGTGGGCCGTTAGCCTCTGCGTTTTTGACCATCGTCCGGAATTTGTAGATCATGAAGGGCTTGCCATATTTGCCAATGCGCTGTTGCCTGAAAATGACCGGCCCAGGCGATGACAGCCTGATGGCAATTGAAATGAAGAGCAACAAAGGAGAAAGCATCAGCAATGCAAAAAGCGAAAAACTGATGTCAATGATCCGCTTCACTGAAAACTGCCACACAGGCATAATTTCCTGATTAATGCGGATGAGGGGAACACCATAGATACTTGTCATTTTTACTGATCCGCTCAATATATCATAGGTATCGGGAATAATACTGACTTTCACCTCTTCTTCTCCCAGCAGTGAAATAATATTTTTGAGGTATTCGTGGTCACCACTTTCAATCGCAATGATCACCTCTTCAATCTTTTTTTCTTTGATCAGTCGTGGAAACTCCTGGTACTTCCCCAGCATCGGCAGGCAGGAGGAGAGTATGCTGTCGTTACCATTGACACGCACAAATCCCACAAACTTGTAACCTGGTGAAGCCTTCATTTTTATTATCTCTTCATACATTGCTAAGGCACGGGCATTTCCGCCAACGATCAGCGTTCTGAATCCCAATTTACCGCTATGAATCAATGACACAGTGCGAGAGGTAAGAATAAGTCTGCCCGTAAGTGTCAAAAAGTAATGCGCACAAAACAACAATAATGCAGTCTGGTAATATGTCTTGTAATGCGGTATCTGGTCATCGAGAAGAAAAACAAAAAATATTACTATCACTCCTGAAATAGTGGTGATCAGTACCTGACCAAACTCCTTCAGCCGATGGCGGCGAAAAATGGCATTGTAGTGACCTGCAAAAAAATAAATCGTAACCCAGAACAACGGGATAAAAAGTAGCCCAAAATAATAATTCTGATCAAAGTTCATCTCGACTTCATAACCAAATTTTTCACTTTCAAGAATTTTTTTCCTGTAAACAAACAACAGCGTCCAGGCTACTGCTGCTGTAAGCAGGTCCATCATCACATATTTGAAAATCTGTCTCCCGGAATTCATACCATCAATTCTCCGTCGCTTCAATATTCAGCACAACCCTTATTCCCATTCTACCATTTTTAAATTGTCGAGATAAATTTCCAGTTTCCCGTTATCCGGCTTTGGGAGAGCCTCAACATACAATTCAAAGAAATCAGCCGAGGCATTTTGCTGCGGTATCAGTCCGAGGTCAATGTATATCTTGTTCCATTGTGGATTGTTGATCCCCGTAGTCGTTGGGTTGATAATAACAGCGAGATTCTTTTTTATAGTAATGCCGGTGGTTGACAATAGTCCTACTGCAAATCTTCCATTACAACTGTAATTCATTTCAAGGAAATAGGTATTCCCGCCGGAAAGATCGAGATTCTGATCGTCTTTGAAGTACAGAAGACTCTGGCCGCTTTCAAGTGTGCCGATACCCGATCGGTCTCCTTCAAATACAAGGGCATCATTGTTTACAACATTGAAAGTTCCCTGATTGCCCCCAAGGGGAACAAGAAAATTCCCGCTTTCAAATCCTTTTTCCTGAACCAGCACTTCATCGAAATAACTGAACCGCGGTTTGCAATAAAAGGTTTCTCCACCTTGTATTGAATAGGTAGTATCAAAAGGCGCATAAAACGGATAGCGGATCCGGGTAGCGCTGAGGCCATTATTTTTAATACCGGCAAAAATCCTGATATCCGTAGCTCCTTTGCCCAATACCGGAATCCTCGCAGGAAGATCAAAAGCCCCGATCATCTTTTCCTCAGCATATACCCAGAGTTCGGTGATCTTCTGGCTTGAGCTACCTTCTCCAGGCTCCGTATCAAACCGGAAAGAGTCTATATAAATGTATGCCGGCTCTTCTTCGTTCGGGTTGATGACATTACATCCGGATACAAATAAAAAAATCAGCAGAAAGAAAATCAGCAGGCGCATCAGGTTGGCAAAGGCAGTAAAAATAGTGCAGCGCACTTATTTAATCTCCCTGTAAACGCCCCTGCTTGCTGTTATTGTGTGGCAACAGGTTTTTCATCAATAAGTTATTGTAATACCGATGGTGAAAAACTTCTGTTTCGCAGATGAATACGGTTCAGTCTTCCTGGAGAATCACCGGCTGGTTCAGCTTATCGAGCACTTGCAGAGCTACGTCTAATGCCCTCGCTCCTTCTTCAAGTGTAACTGCTACCGGTTTGTTTTCTATAATAGAAAGTCCAAATGCATGAAGCTCATCTCGAATCGCATTAGCCGCCGGAATATCAGGTTTTTCGAAGAGTATTTCTTTGACTCCTTTTTCTCCCAAATCAATGGTAATGGAGAACGGATCGGGTTCACCTTTTACTTCGCGCATTCTGACAATTTCGGATTCCTTTTCGAGAAAATCTACTGATATATAAGCATCGCGCTGAAAGAAGCGCGATTTGCGCATACTCTTTAGAGAAATCCTGCTCGCAGTAAGATTTGCAACACAACCGTTGTCTAACTCAAGGCGTGCATTAGCTATATCAGGTGTGTCGCTCAGTACGGAGACACCGCTGGCAGAGATTCTGCGCACATTGGCTCGCGTTACGGCAAGAACGATATCAATATCGTGGATCATCAGGTCCAGCACAACTGAAACATCGGTGCCACGCGGATTAAACTGTGCCAGCCGGTGTGTTTCGATAAATTTTGGTTGTAGTATCATCGGTGCAGCCGTGCGAAACGCCGGATTGAAACGCTCCACATGCCCTACCTGGACTTTCACTGCGGCTTCCTTGGCGAGTTTTATCAGCGCACGGGCTTCATCCATATTGACGGTCACCGGTTTTTCAATGAAGGTATGTCTGAATTTACGGATGGCGGCTGATGCACAGGAGTAATGAGAAGAGGTGGGTGTCACGATGTCAACAACATCTACTGCGTCCATCAATGACTCCATATTATAAAAGGGCATGGTACCGAACTGTTCTGCAGCCTCTTTCGCATGTTGAACATTGGTATCGAAGAAACCTGCAAACTCATACATATCCTGCAATTCGCGGATACATTTCATGTGAATTTTGCCGAGATGACCGGCACCTAACACTCCAATTTTCAACATCGTCTTAACACCCGTTTTTACACCTTCCGGAATGCCACAAAGTTTCATCGCTTCATTGTTTACACTTCATCGTTCATTTTTACTTTTCAACAAGGCATTTGGAATCTTATTTCAGACATAGTTTTGACACCTTGATGTTGACAGACACATACAGGCATAAAGGATTGCGGAAAAAGCTGGCACAGGAGCTCGCAAAATCAGGGATAACAGATCAGAGGGTATTGGATGCCGTCAATAAAGTTCCCAGACATTATTTTTTATCCAGTGCATTTTTGGAGTTTGCTTATGAGAATAAAGCCTTTCAGATTGGGGCAGGGCAAACTATTTCGGCACCCTATACGGTAGCGACACAAAGTCAGTTATTGAAATTGAAGCCCGGCATGAAGGTGCTTGAAATAGGCACTGGATCAGGATACCAAACGTGCATATTGTGCGAGATGGGGGCTAAAGTTTATTCAATAGAGAGACAAAAATCGTTGCACAACAATGCCAAAACGCTCTTGGCAAGTATGGGCTACAAAGCTCACCTGATATATGGAGATGGCTATAAAGGTCTGCCGGCATTTTCCCCTTTTGACCGAATCATTGTTACCTGTGCTGTTCCGCGTGTTCCCGAAGATCTGCTGATGCAACTCCGGCCCGGAGGGTTTCTTGTAATGCCTTACGGCGAAGGAGAAGTGCAGGAAATGATGGTGGTGACCGAGAGTGAAGACGGAAACTTTACTTCAGAAATTTTTGGTAAATTTTCCTTTGTGCCCATGCTCGAAAAAAGGAACTCTGCACGGTAATAAGAGGAAAAACAGTGTTTATATCGGGTTGATAATTCTGTTTTGCCCGAACTGTTTTCTCCTCCCTTTTTATGCGCCGCGTTTTACCTTTGGAAGTTAGCCATGCGGCACTACCTGACTTTAGTAATTTTTTTTCTTTCCGCCTTTGTTCTTTCAGCCAATGGACAGAATGTGACCATTGTCAATCACTTCAAGGGTGATACCACCGGGCGCGGTCTGGAGGGATTCCGGCTGTCGGGGAGTGAGCAGCATAGCATTATTATCAATTACTATGAACCGGCAGAAAAAAGTGACCTCGACAGACTTTCCGAACTTGTCGGAGCCTCACTGAATTTTTATATTGATCAGTCTGTAGAAATTTCCAATGGGAAAATTCGGCTGAAACGCCCACAAAAAGAGATGATAAAGGAGATGAACGAGATAGTCCAATCTGCAATTAAATATTATAACTTCACGGAAAAAGAAAATTTTAACGGTTTCTCAAAAGAAATAGAAAATAAAATAGGAGGGCTGGAGCGATTGGATTTTGACAGTTCCCCTTTTGCCACACAAGCGAGCGATGCCGGAAGCAAAAAGCGCCTTCAATATTATTTCGTACAGAAAGAACTGAACGACCTGAAACTAATGGCCAATCTGGAGGTTGGAAACTACAGCAATACCTCTCTATTAGTCTATGCAGGGTCTGATGCAGCATCCATTGATGCCGCTACCCGGGACAGTCTGCTGAAACTACTCGAATACGATCCTGGTGCAACGCTCGATCCGATACAGATCAATTACAGTCAGGCGACAAAAAGTATGTTGTCTGCCACAGACCACTCTACGCTTGGCGCTTTAACCACCTCAGCAAACCCTCACGATTTTAATGAAAAGGTTATCCAGATGCTCGAACAGAATAACAACCGCCTCGAAACAATGCAGTCGCAGATTGACGATCTGCGTGCAGAGCAACTGAGGCAATTCCAGGCACAACAAGATAAGACAAATGCTCAGGTGCAAAGCCAATTAGATGATCTCAGAGCCATGATTGTGGAACTGGTAAAAATGAACAGCGGCAGTGCCATCGCCAGCACAGGCCCGGAAATTTTCATTGACCCCAATCGAGGAAAAGGAACTGTTTTGAATGTCCCGAATCTCATTGATATTTATTTTCCAAAGGGAGGCACCCAGCTCAACACAGAATCCAAACTGGCATTGAACGAGGTAGTTGATATTCTTGCGCGCAACACCTCACTTAATGTTGTCATTACCGGCTACGCCGACAAAACCGGTTCTGCAGTCACCAATCTTCTTATATCTCAGGAAAGAGCACGTGAGGTAAAAAAATTTATGACTGCCAGTGGCCTCGAAGCATCTCGTTTTGTAACACGGTATTTGGGCGACAGTTCGTCTGTTTCTGAAAACGCGAACGACAGGAAAGTGGTGCTCGAATTTGTCACCCGCTGAAAATATTCTCTCTCCTATTAATGAACTAAAGAAACAGTTTGGATATTTCCGCATAAACTCCTCTTTTCATCCCTTCGTTTTCTGTTATGTTTGAAGGCATTTTCATTTCTTTCCATTTATGCTTCAGCAACTTCATGTAAGTAATTATGCGCTGATTGACAAGATCACCGTTGATTTCCATTCCGGACTTACCGCCATTACAGGAGAAACAGGGAGTGGTAAGTCCATTTTACTCGGTGCATTTGGGTTTTTGCTGGGCGGACGTGCAGACAGCAGATCAATCAAGAACCCTGCTGCCAAGTGCATCGTGGAAGCACTATTCGAATTGAAAGAATACGGACTGCAGACATTTTTTGGAGAGAATGACCTCGATTATGAAGACCAGACTACTATCCGCAGGGAGATTGCTCCGGGTGGGAAAAGCCGTTGTTTTATCAACGACACACCCGTTTCGCTCAATACCCTGAAAATGCTCGGTGAACTATTGGTTGACATTCACAGCCAGCACCAGAATTCCATACTCGGAGAGCGGTCATTCCAGTTTTCAACAGTGGATGGATTTGCAAAAAATAAAAATTATACCGACGATTACCGGACTGCTTTTAAAAAATACAGAGAATATAAAAAAGACCTCGAAACTTGTCTGGAAGAAGAATCCCGGATACGGCAAGAAATGGATTATTTACAGTTTCAGTGGAATGAATTGCAGAAGGCAGAACTGGAAAAAATCAACCTCACAGAACTCGAAAAAGAACTGGAATTGCTAAATAACGCCGGACTTATCAAAAATACTCTTCAGCATATCTCCTCACTATTTGATGGGGATGGACAGAGCGTACTTTCCGGTTTGACATCTGCGCGTCAGTCATTGCAAAAAATAGCTCCTTACAACAACGAACTGGAAGAATTTGCCAACCGATCAGAAAGTTGCCTTATTGAATTAAAAGAGTTGGCAAGAGAAATTGATCTGTTTGGAATCAATGTTCAGATGGATGAGCAGCGGATCGAAAACCTCAACGAACGGCTGGGAAAAGTTTATCAGCTTCTGCACAAGCACCATGTGAAGTCAATGGAAGAACTCAAGGGAGTCTATGCTGCGATAGATGAAAAGATCACCGGTTATTCAGGAATTGACGATAAAATAAAAAAATTGAAAGAGTCAGTAAAGAAAGAAGAAGAGAATTTGCACCATATTTCTGAAGCTATTACAGAAACCAGGAAAAAGGCCGCTGTAAAATTGCAGAAGGAGGTAGAAAAATATTTTTCAGAATTACATCTCGATCACGCTGAATTAAATGTGGAGATAACCCCGTCAGATGATTACAATACTTTCGGAAAAGACAATATTTGCTTTCTTTTCAAAGCGAACAAAGGAGGTAACCTGTTGCCCGTGCAACAGGTAGCATCAGGTGGCGAAATTTCCAGGGTAATGCTGGCCATCAAAGCATCTATTTCTCATCATAAAAAACTTCCGGTGCTTATTCTCGATGAGATTGACCAGGGAGTCAGCGGAGAGACGGGAAAAAAAATCGGTACTATTTTAAAAGAAATGAGCGGTGATATTCAGGTGCTGACTATTACACATCTTCCACAGATTGCCGGAAAAGCACAGCATCATCTGAAAGTTTTCAAAGTGGTTAATACCAGCACTGCTTCTACATCCGTAAAAGAGTTATCTAATGAGGAAAGGATCAGAGAACTCGCAGAAATGCTGAACGGGAAGAGCTATACTGCTGCCGCACTGCAAAATGCGAAAGAATTGTTGAATTGAATTCAGGGGAGAAAAGAAATTATTTATGAGAAAAATAATGACCGGATTCCCACCACTGCAGACGATTTCTCCTCGCCATATCAAACCTTGAGTACATGAAAAAATAGTTTGCTTTGAAGGTTTTTTTTTAAAAAGCGATTATTCGCTGGTGGAAGTTGTGCCACTCTCTTTCCTGACTATTGGAATAAAAATTAGTCCTGTCTAACATTCAATCAGTGTCCGGACATTAGCGATTTTCCCCTGCCCAGCAGTGTCTATTTGAAAAAACTCAGTATTCACAATGGTTTGAAGCACTAATGAAGGTCTGGGTATCCTTACTATCTTCGCATCTTCAAAAAACTAATGCAGTATGAATATTGCAGTAATCGGAACG
>JADLBA010000065.1 GCA_020848015.1 Crocinitomicaceae bacterium
TAAATTTACGGCACTACTTCAAACTCGACTACGCTGATAAAGCTAACATTGGTTGATTTATCGAGCGGGGTACCGGCGGGAAGCCAAATGGGCATTGTTGTGCAGACTTCTGTTTTCGTTCCATGCCAGTAAGAGGACGAACTTCCATAGGCCGAGATAGAGCCATATCCGTTTGTCGCAACCGAAATGGCTGTTCCATCAACCAGAATCTGGTGCTGAGAAGGAGCGGTCTGCATACTCGAGCCTCCGGCGCTTTCAGATCTCTGCCCAAGACAACTCTCAATTTTCCAAACATGGTCGGCTGGGACAGTAGAGGGAGAATTAATAAGGAGTACCTGTTTGAACTGCAGGCTTTGTGCTTTCAATTGATTCATCTGAGCAAAAAGAAAAAAAGAGAGTGCAGCAGAAAACAGAAAAATTGAAAATGATCTTTTCATAAGGGTAGTTTTTACTATTGATTTTTTTATGAGGGTTAAAGTTAAGGATACTTTTTTTGTTAATCAAAACAAAATATACTGATAGACAACTATAGAAAAGAAAATTTCTTCCTTTATCTCCACACCAATAACGAAGATATACCTAAATCATTAATTGAGCAACTGCGGGTTTCTATAATTTTTCGCACCTTTGAGTGACCCCATTCTGTTTTCAAACGACAAAATGCATTATCCAAATAAGAATTTACCGAAAAGGGCGCTGTGGCAGTGTGCCAGCTCGAAGATTTTACCTACGTAAACACAACGGATAAAAACAGGTTACTCTCTAAAAGGTAGCGGCTATTTTTTTATGGGGCAATAGCTAATTTTATTAGATAATAACGAACAATAATCTTACATTTGGCAGAGTAGAAATTGTTAGGAAGGCTGCATTTACACCTAACCTATTTTTATTATTCACAAATAACCAATTTTTATGAAAGCGAAAAACTCTACCTCCTTTTCCAAGCTTCTCACCCTGCCCATTATCGCTCTGACGCTGCTTACTTCCGGTTGGGCAGACAATCTGCAAGGTCAGTGCAAGCCTTCCATCAAAATAGATGGTAAAATATCGTTGGTTGATGGTGTTCAGCATTTCCCTTTCTGGTTGCATTCCGGGCAAACGCTGGCGATCGCTTCCAGCGTACACTCCATTTCAGTCATCGAATTCGATCAGGTGGGTGCCAGTTTAGAATTTGCGAATGTGCTGTCTATCACTTCCACTACTCCGGTGGCAGTTCCCAGCGGGAAAGTGTGGAAAGTGGAGTCTGCCCTTCGTGCGAGTACCTCCTCTACTTACACCAGCATGACTTTCCAAAATACCGGCACCTACACCTTTGTAGTACCGGGATGCGCTGAACAAATTTGTATAGAGGCCTGGAGTGGTGGTGGTGGTGGTGGTGGTGGTTATTACCGTAATACTTCTCCTTACCCTATTGCTGCAGGCGGTGGCGGTGGCGGCGGTGGTTATGGTTCTGAATGTTTTACAGTTACTCCTGGCGATACCTATACCGTAACGGTAGGGGCAGGCGGTGCCGCTGGAAACAATCAGCAAGGAGGAGGAGGCTCCGGTGGTGCGGGAACTAACGGTGGACAGTCAAGTGTCGGCACACTTCTCGTCGTCACCGGTGGCCAGGGAGGCACCGGAGGTACTGCTTCCGGTTCAAGTGGAACAGGAGGAACGGGCGGTACCGGTGGTACCACTACAGCGCTCAATATGGCTCCCGGTGCAGTAGGACTGAATGGCACCTGGCTACTCAATAATTGGCCCCCTTCAGGTGCAGGCGGAGCAGGTGGAAACGGTGGAGCAGGTGGTGGATCTGTAACCGGCAATGGAACCGGGCTTCCCGGCAGCAGCCCCGGAGGAGGAGGAGGAGGAGGAGCATATCTTAGCGGGAGCGGAGGAAAAGGAGGAGATGGCAAGGTCATTATCTCTTGGTAATTCCTGTTCGATTCCCCGTTCTTCCTGCTACTTTAAAAAAACACTATACCTATTGATTTCAGCGGGCTAAGATGCCGTGTGCTTTGTGTGTCGTTCACTTAACGGTCTTTGCGTAAACCCTTGCTGTTTTCAAACGACAAATAGAACAATAAATAGTGCCAACTTATAACCCTGCTGGGTCGCACGACCCAACAACAATCATCCTCTAATGCAATATATTCAATCCCTTTTGTAAAAGTAGCGTTAACAAAACCGGTATTTTGTAATTCAGCTTTACATTGCCTCTTTTCAGCTACTAACCGATATGCGCTTTTCCTTTTTCCGGATTTTTTTTTCTTTTGTATGGGTACCAGTTGCGGCTTCAATGTACGCTCAACAAACCGCCATAACAATGGATGGCTACTTTGGCGACTGGCTCTCCGGCCTCCCGTCATTCGCGGAAGCCGATGTATATAGTGGCGTTAATCTCAACGGCATTCAAGTTACCAACGATGACAATTACCTCTATTTAAAGTTGACGGCAAGTGAAGAATTTGATCTGCATGACAACCTGATACCCCATACCACCTGGCTATATCTCGACACTGATATGAATGGTAACACCGGCTCCTCGGCAGCAACGGGTTTCGGTGCTGAGATCGGAATTAATTTCCGCTTGCACTACGTGAATTTTTATGCCACCGGTCTTTTCGGAATTGATTTTTCTACTATTGGCCTGCGAACTTTTCCAAGCTATACCAGTGACACCTTTGAAATTGCTATTTCCCGCAATGCAATGCCAGATGAGAGCACCCCATTATTTAGCGGAAATAATATCAAGATACTTTTTCGCAATACTGCCAACTCCGACTACCTACCCAACATCGGGACTTTTTTTACCTATAGTTTTAACAACAATTCCATCGGTCCGGTGTCGCCCATTTCTCTCGAAAAAGAAAATCCTTCGGCCATAAGGGTGATCGCTTACAATACCAATGGACGGTTATCGCTGACCGACTCCCAAGACAACTATGGCCGTATCTTGCCTTCTGTGAATCCTGATATCATCGCCTTAAGCGAGTGTTATCTCCAGAGCGAACTTTTTGTAAAAGACCTTGTGGATAGCTGGCTACCACTGCCTGGTTACGGTTGGTATGTCACAAAAGATGATTACGATATGATGATCTGTTCGCGCTGGCCTTTTATTCAAACGTGGGATACTCCCGATCGTCAGTACGCAGCACTCATACACCTTCCTGATTATTACACCCACGATCTATTGCTTATCAACGCGCATCTTCAGTGCTGCTCAGATGATGCCACCCGGCAGACGCAGTGCGATGAAATCATTTCATTTATCGCAGATGCCAAAAATCCTGGAGGAGAAATATCCATCCCACAAAACACTCCCATACTTTATGCCGGCGATCTGAACCTAGTAGGATACTCGCAACAACTCACTACCCTGCTTACGGGCGATATTCAGGACAATCTCACTTACGGTTCTGATGCTGCACCCGATTGGGACAACAGTTCATTTACTGATGAAGTATGCCGCAATACAGCGCTCCGGATGTGCTATACCTGGCGGGATGATGGCGATTCTTATCCTCCTGCTAGGATGGATTATTTTCTCTATTCCGACGCTGTAATGAGTGTCGCAAAATCATTTATTCTTGAAACAGAAGAGATGACATCGAACCAATTGATGACGAATGGGCTAGAAGAAATGGATACCTGGGGAGCCAGTGACCACTTTCCGGTGATAGCCGATTTTTTAATAGAAACCATTCCCCTGTCAGACAGCGATGGCGACCTAATCAACGATCCTTTCGATAATTGCCCCTCCGTCCCTAATGCCTTACAGGCCGATTTCAATTTAAATGGAACAGGTGATGCCTGCGAGGATACGGACGGCGATTTTCTTTCTGATGAAACGGAACTTACTATCAGTATGACCGATCCGGAAGACCAGGACACAGATGATGACGGGCTGACCGATCAGTTCGAGATACAGGTAACGCAAACCGATCCGCTCAATGCTGATTCAGACAACAACGGATGCAACGACGGGGTGCAACTCGCCGGTCAATGTGGTACTGCCTGCCCCGCCGATCTCAATCACAATGGCCTTATAGATGTCAACGATCTCATCATCTTTATTTCAGTTTACGGAAGTAGCTGTGACTAAAAAAAAGTAGCAGGAAAATGTGCAATAGGTGTATCTTCGTAAAGACAACCTATTCACAAATTCCTATACTATGAAATACTTTTTAATCTTTTGGTTTTTCTTCATCGCAGGTACTCTTTTTTCTCAAGTTCAGATTGATAAAAACATTCAACTCACCGGTTCGGGATCCGATGCGAAAATTTCCGGTATTGAAGAAATTTCTTCTCCAGAAGATGCTGTCAGTGCAGAGGCAGAACAAAAAAATCAGTTGACTTATGCCGGCGCAACTAACGTAGGAAACGACCTGAGCATTACCCTATCACCCGCCATTACGGCCTATACTACGGGGATGATGTTGCATTTTCTGTGTCCGGTTGACATCACAGGAAGCACAACGTTAAATGTAAATTCCGTTGGAGCCATCGCGATCAAAAAGAATTTTAACTCTGACCTTGCCTCCGGCGATCTTAAGTCGGGTCAAATGGTATCGGTCATTTATGACGGCACAAATTTCCAGATGATCAGTCAGTTGGCCACCGCACCATCGGCAGGACTTTCCGCTGAAAACAGCAGCAACAGTTCTACCTGGACATCCAGCAATAGCTCTTCCGACTGGGAAGACATCACTACACATACTCATACGGCAGGGCAAACCGGGAGGTACTTTATCGCCGCATCATTTGAATCTATAGATGGATCGGGTGGCACCAATCAACTAATCAGGATCAATGCCAATGGAAAAGTGAGCAGCACCGTTTCTGTGGGAACATATCTCAGTTCATTCCAATACTACACTCTGACCATGCTGGTGGATCTCAATTCCGGAGAAACGGTAAAATTGCAAAACCAGAACAATTGGAATTACTGCTGCAAAAACCAGGTGAAGAATATAAAATTTTCACTCATTAAAGTTATGTGATGAATAATGTCATTCGGGTCAATATTTTTTTGTTTATTGTGAAATACTATGAATGAGCTATCATAAATGAAAAGTTGATATTGTCTTATCTGCTTAAACAGTTGTTCTTCCACTGCTCACGATTTTCTTTTACGTAACCGCATTTACAGAGAGCTGCCCCCATTGTTTGCGCTTCTTTTGGTAGCACCTCCGGGTGTTCAGGCAATGATAGATACGTGGCAACATTCGCATACTGTTGGCATAAGTTTTTGTGCTTAACGATAAGTACTCATCTACAATGGTGCAGGATAGCGAGAACAGCGAACTGATACATACGGAATCTAAATTAACTTTACTGACTTGAATGAATTGATTTAATAATAACGTCAAATAAAATACTTGGAAAATGCCGTAAAATTTCTTTCTCTGAAAAAGACAAAGGAGAAAGATTTGAACGCTTAATGAAATCCTATTTGCCTCCGCCCTTAAGTATGCCTACAAGTTCAAGGAAGTTTGGTTATGAATAGAGTTCCCAGGCAAAGCCTATTTAGGAGGTAATGATGCCGGCATTGACCTTGTAGCATTAACTAATGATGGAGATTATTGGGCAATTCAATGCAAATGCTATAAAGAAAGCTCTACTATTGATTGTCACAACTAAAAAAATGTGTTTCCCCAAGAAAGACCAAAAAGATACCATCATTTACAACGTAACCCCACGGGGAACTACATCTTGTTTTTTCGATCTGATGGTTCTTGCTTTGGCGAATGATAATCAAACAAAATTGGACCGAGTTTATTGACGCATGGAAAATTTCCGGACTAAGTAAACAGGCATTTTGCAAATCAAAAGGTATTCCCTACCATAGCTTTTTGTATCATGTCAATAAGAAAATCAATTCTGATAGCGGCGGTTTTCGCCAGGTTGTTTTGCAAAATTTGGATAGCGCTGATCGTATAGAATTCCATTTTCCCGATGGTAGGTGTGTTTGCTTTCCGGTGTCCACACCAAAAGAAATTGTGCGTTTTTCAGCCAGGCCGTTCAGAAGAACACCATAGCAAAATGCTCAAAGGATATAAAGGTATCATTCAGACCGACGGATATGCCGGATATAATAAGGCGGCCGGTTCACCGGATGTCAATCAGATTTACTGCATGGCTCATGCAAGACGATATTTTGAACGGGCGCTTGACAATGATCCGGATCGGGCAAAATACTTTCTCCA
>JADLBA010000066.1 GCA_020848015.1 Crocinitomicaceae bacterium
AGAAGTCGAAAAACTATTTGGTAAAAAAATCTTTTCTTTTCCTAAACCAGTTGACCTAATTAAAACATTTTTAAAAGTTGCTACTGATAAAAATTCAATCGTTCTTGACTTTTTTGCAGGGGCAGGAACAACGGGGCAGGCAGCAATGGAACTCAATCAAGAAGATGGAGGAAATAGAAAATTTATTCTCATTCAAATTCCTGAACAGAATGCACAGAAAAGTTTAGCACAGAAAAATGGCTATAAAACAATAAGTGAAATAACTATTGAACGGAATAAACGAGCAATTGCAAAAATAAAATCGGAACTGGAATTACAAGAATTGAAGAATGGACAGAATTTGTTTACAAATTCCGAAAATTCGAGTAATTCCAAAAATCCTGCAAATTCTGGTCTGGGTTTTAAAATTTTCAAATTGGTAAAATCAAATTTCCCAAGAGTAGAATGGGCACCTGATGTTGAGAAAACAGACGAAGAAAATATTGCATCGCTAAAGAAATACATAGCCGACAAAGAAGCCCAATTGGTAACGGCATTCAACAGAAACGAATTACTGACCGAGATTTTATTAAAAAACGGTTTCCAGTTAAACTACACAGCCGACAAGCAAGAACAGTTTAAGAAAAACGAAATCCTTTTAGCCACAGATGGCATAAAAAAAATATTTGTTTGCCTTGATGTTTCGATAGATTTGGAAACAGTAGAACAATTCAAGCAAATGTATTCTGTCAATCCTGTAAATTCTACAAATCCTGGTCTCATTTGCCTTGAACGTGCCTTAGACACCACCAAGAAATACAACTTGAAACATTATTTGGGTGATATGTTTAAAGCATTTTAACATATAGATCGTGAGAAAATTAATTATAAAATTCTACCCAATTCATATATAAAAGTCTGTATTTTTCAAATAAAATTATTTCAGTGACCATTTATTGAATAAATATTATTGTCCTAAAGCAGAATTATAATAGATCCCCTCCAATAAATCGCGGTACGATACCCATAGATAGCTCCTTATATTGCGCACACCGAACATTTCATTATGCGTTTTTTTTTATTGTTATTTCTTTCTCTGTATGGTCTCCCTGCGGCGCAGGGCCAGCAGTTGCTGCAAACCATCCGTGGAACCGTAACTGATAAAGAAAGTCATGCGCCACTGATAGGAGTCTCCGTTGTCGCCTTCAGAGATACGCTGCTGCTGAAAGGAAATATTACTAATGCCACCGGTCAATTTGTTCTTGCTGAATTACCCGTAGGCAGAATTACGCTTCATATCTCCTATTTAGGCTACCAGAACCTGCAAATTGACAACATAGAATTAACCAGTGCGAAAGAGATGGTGTTGCTAATTGATCTGGAAGAAAGAGCGGTAGATCTCGGAGAAATTGAAATAAAAGCTGTGCATGAATGTGAGGCGATGAACGAAATGGCTACCGTGAGTGCCCGGCAATTTTCTGTAGAAGAAACCAACCGCTATGCGGGCAGCCGGGGGGATCCGGCGCGTATGGCCAGCAATTTTGCAGGGGTTCAGGGAGCCGATGATTCGCGAAACGATATCGTGATCCGCGGCAATTCTCCACAGGGAGTAGTGTGGCGAATGGAAGGTGTTGACATTCCAAATCCAAACCACTTTGCTATTCCCGGTACTGCCGGTGGGCCTGTGAGTATTATCAACAATAAGTACCTCGCCAATTCCGATTTTTTTACCGGCGCTTTTCCCGCTGAGTTTGGCAATTCAATAGCCGGGATATTTGATCTCAGAATGAGGAATGGCAATAACCAGAAACATGAATTCAGTGGGCAATTCGGTTTTCTTGGTACAGAATTGTTTGCAGAAGGTCCGCTCTCAAAATCATCGGGCAGCAGCTACCTCGCTTCTTATCGCTACAGCACATTAGAACTTTTTTCGCTGCTCGGTATCAAAATTGGAACCGATGCAACCCCTCATTACCAGGATGGTGCCTTCCGCGTAGCATTGAATGGAAAAAATGGAGGTGTATTCTCACTTTGGGGAATAGGAGGGAAGAGCTCAGTAGATATTCTGATCAGCGACCAGAAAACTCCGGATGAAAGAAATATCTATGGTGAAAATGATCGCGATCAGTATTTCCGCAGCCGAATAGGTATTGCCGGTAGTACGTACCATAAATCGTTCAGTGAAAAATTATTCTTTAAGGCTACGCTTGCCGCTTCAGTCAATCATCAGGGAAGCTTCCACGAGATCGTTTACAGGCATCTCGAAAACCGGCACTACAAAGTAGATTCAATGGCTGCACTACTCGATTATACTTTCAGCGAATCAAAGTTTTCAGCTTCGTTGCTGCTCAATCATAAGATTGATAAAAAGAATATCCTTCGTGCAGGTGTACTGGTAGATGAGTATCTATGGAATTATGTTGACAGTGTTCGCATTATTGATACAGCCAGATCGAACTATTATCAGTGGACGACCCGTTGGGACAGCAAGACATCTGGCCTGCTCGCACAGCCTTATATACAGTGGAAATTCCGGCTCGGAGACCGCTGGATGATTACCGCAGGATGGCACCTTTCTTATTTCTCCCTGAGCAATTCCGCCTCCTTTGTTGAACCGAGAGTTGGAGTCAAATGGCAGGTGAACCAACGGCGCAGCCTTAGCCTCGGAGCCGGCAGACACAGCCAGTTGCAGCCAACCTATATGTATTTCTATAACCCCGGACTCGCTGTGCAACCTTCTTCAAAGCCGCTGAACAGCAATATGGACTTTACAAAAAGTGATCATCTTGTTCTATCCTGTGAGGAGAACAGAGGGAAGTGGCGGCTTAGAATAGAAAGCTATTACCAGCGCGTCTTTAATATTCCTGTAGAAAAGAAAATTTCCAGCTTTTCGTTGGTAAATACCGGAGCGGGATTTACCCGGTTTTTTCCAGACACTTTGGTTAATGCAGGTACCGGGAAGAACTATGGCGTGGAGTTCACCGCAGAGCGTTTTTTTTACCGGGGCTGGTTGTTCCTTTTCACCGCTTCACTCTTTGATTCAAAATACAAGGGAAGTGACGGCATTGAACGAAATACTGATTTTAATGGTCATTATGCACTCAATTTATTAGGTAGCAAAGAATGGGCATTCTCTAAAAACCGTTCGCTGACAACAGGCTCCAAAATCACTACCGCCGGAGGCCGCTGGTATGGCCCCGCAGATATTTCTGCCAGCAACCGGGAGCGGGAATTAGTGTATGTAGATTCGCTCCGTAACTCACAGCAGTTTAGACCTTATTTCCGGATTGACATAAAAATCAATTATAAAATAAACAGAAAAAAAGTCGTCCACGAAACCGGAATAGATCTCATTAATGTTCTCAACACAAAAAATATTCTGAAACTCACCTATTCACCAGATGAAAGCGGTAATCCGCAGAAGGCGATACGGGAAGAATATCAATTGGGATTTTTGCCGATATTTTACTACAGAGCAGATTTTTGAACCTCCTGCTCTAGGCTACTCGCATGATGAGTAGATGGGGCAACTGTCCCCTTCATTTTACGGCCTTCAACACAAACCTCAATTCCTGGCAGGGAATGATAGAAGAAAAACTTTCTTCGTAGAGCTCTTGAAACCACGGAGACAGATTGAACATCTTATGCGCTGCACGCTTTTTCAGGTTTCTGAAAAAAAAGGGCGACCGGAAGATCAGTTCCCGCTCTTCGACTGTAAATTCCGGCAGATGATAAAACGCCGGTACTTTTCTTTTGTATCCTTTGGATCCTTTACTGAAATAATCAAATGTATATAATCCAAAAAACTGCCGGTGAGTTAAGTCGGAATAGTAATAGGGATTTGAAAAATGGGGGACGAAAACAATTTTTATTCCACCTGGTTTAAGCACCCTGTGGATTTCTCTCAGCAACAAATCAATATTCTGAATATGCTCGAGAAAATGACTGGAAACAATCTCATCAATTGAATTATCAGGGAGAAATTTCAATCCTGATTCCAAATCGGCAACAAAATCAACTCCCTCCAGAGGGAGGCTATCCACTCCGAAATAACCGTCTTTTTTATTGGGGCCGCAACCCAGTTCAATTTTTTTTACACCTTCCTGTGCTAAAAAAAATGACAGTCTTTCTTCTTTCGACAACATACACTACTTTTTTTTCAATAATTCAACTATCCTATCAGATGAACGCTTCAATGAAAAATCCCTCACTGCCATATTTCTTCCATTCCTCCCTAACCGGTTCCTCATTTCACTGTCTTTTGCAAGGCACTCAATTGCAGACAGCCACTCGTCGTTCGTTGCTGCAAGAATACCATTCATTTCGTTGATTACAATCCGCCCATTTATTCCTACCGGACTCGCTACGCACGGCAATCCTGCCGCCATATAAAGAAGTAATTTATATCCTCCTTTTCCTCTTGACCATTCATCGTCTGAAAGCGGCATTATTCCAATATCAATGCTTTTCAGAAATTCGATTTCCCTCTCCGGTGTCCAATCATGGAGAACCACCTCCGGATGGTTCATCCAGTCTCTCCTTACCGCCCCCATGAAATGTAGTTCAAAAGAACCCAGTTCCAAAATCCGGAGGAGAACCGGAGAAATATCATCGAGATAACGGGTGGTAACCGGTGAACCAATCCATCCAATATTGATGCTATTGATTTGCTTTTTTACTGCGGGGCGGATCAGCTCTGTGTCAACGGAAGATGGGATGATCCGTGCTTCAATACCAAGATCGAGACAGTATTGGCGCAATTCCTCTGTACTTACAATAACTTCTGCCGCATTTTTTAGCATTCTCGTAAAACGATATTCCTTTCCATTTTTTCGGTAGTCTAAATAAAGTGCATCATCAAAATCGAAAATCAATCGGCCCGAATTCCTTCGAATAAAAAAAAGTTCCATTGAATCGAGGCAGATACGCTGACAAAAAATGGTTTTATTTCCTGAAAAAAAGAAAAGTACAAGATGGCGGAGTAGCCACCTTACTCTTTTGCCAATAGCAAACCGGATACGATCATATAATGTCTTTCTCCCAACCGGCGAGACCCTGCTTATCCATTGCCATGAAATGCCGTATTTCTTTTCTATTTGCTGAAAAACATTGACAGCCCTGATCCGGGTAGAAGCGTGCCGGATACCACCATCTGTTATAACCAATACACTCGATTTCTCTGCCATTTCTGCTGACGAATGTTATATTCGTCGTCTAAAGTATATGCTAAAAGGGATTGCCCTAAAAACAATTATTTATTCGCTTGGCGGAGCACTCCCAGCGGTTGCGGGCTTTATACTTCTTGCACCGCTTACACACTATTTGTCTGGTGAGGTTTACGGCAGACAGGCTCTTTACTTTTCATTTTCATTGTTGATACAGATCATTGTTACTTATGGATTAGATCAGTATCTCGTCAGAAATTATGTGAAAAGTAATGGTTCAGCAGAAAAATCAGCACTTGTTTCCGCAGTCGTTTCTCTTATCGCAGTGTTTTCGCTTGTTATACTGTTATTCTTCGTTCTTTCCTCCTCTATTACATTTCCTCTTATTTTCAGGCAAAGTTCTATTACTTTTTTACCTTATGGACTGCTTTCATTGTTGACCGCATTTTTCAATGCTCTGTTCAAGGTCTTCACCAATCTTCAGATTTACAAAGAGGAACACTGGGAATTTTTAAGGGTCAATGTACTCAACACATTGCTATACCTGATAGGTGTTTATTTCGGACTGGTTTTCTTTCCGGATACATTAGTGGGTCCAATCGGAGGGCGATTTTTAGCAGGGCTGATCACATTGGGATTTGTCATTTTCAGAATAATGAAAAATGAACAATTGCATTTTCAATTCACTATTTCCAAGGATCTTCACAAGTATTGCCTACCGGTACTGATTTTTGGTATTGTGATGTGGGGAATGAGTTATGGAAATAATTACATTGTCAATTACGGCCTGAAAGACCTTCTTTCTGTCTCAAGATTTGATCTCCTTTTAAAATTTGCTTTTGTTATTGAATTATTTCAAAATGGCCTTACTTCTGCCCTTTCACCGAAACTTTTTAAACTCTGGCACTCAGGCGGGGGAAGGGAAAATGAGTTGGATATTCATCAATTGTTTAATGTATTGACACTATTGTTTGTTCCACTTTCAATTGTCATTCTTCCCTATATGTGGCCCATTCTGGTGAGGCGGGAGGAGTACAATGAAATCGTCTGGCTCTTTCCCCTTATTGCAATTGGCTTTTCGCTGCGCGGGATTTACAACTATTACGTCAATCCAATTTACTTTATGGAAAAAACCCGCCGGCTACCAATTATTTTTTCAATATCGCTATTTATTCACCTTGTGTCAGCTTATATTTTAATACGGTGGATGGGGCTTCCGGGTGCTTTTATTTCTCTTTCCATATCGAGAATAGTTCAGGTAATTCTGTTATATTTTTTGAACAGGGATTTATCTCCGTTAAGGTCAGAAATCATTCCTGTATTTGTGGTACCGGCATTGTATTGCCTGCTTGGATTTCTCGCATTGTATATTCTTAAACCCGGTATTATTTTCAATCTCGTTCAATTCATTTTGGCTATTGTGTTGATACTATTGTTTTATAAAAATGCGATTACGAGATATTTGCAAACTGCTTTTCGTCACTGAAACCTGAAATAACATATCTCTTTCCCCGCTCCTCTTCCTTTGTTGAAAAGGACATAAGATTGCTCAACGTACAGTTTGATATCAGGGTGCACGAATTCCGCGCAACGAACTCCTATACGTTGCCTATTTCGCTGATCAGACAGATTATTTTTCTCATAAAAAACAGGAAAGCCAGAGCTATACTTTGCATGTTTGCGGGACATCATTCCCTGTTGCCGGCGATATTTGCAAAGTTCACCGGCAAACCGCTTATCCTTATTGCAGGTGGAGCAGACGCAGTGAGTTTTCCACAGTTCGGTTATGGAAATTTTCGCAAGCCATTATTGGCTTGGGTGACAAAAAAAAGCTACCAACTCTCCACCTTCATCTCCCCAGTAGCAGATGCTCTCATTTTTCAACAACACCGTTTTCTTCCAGAAAATTCCAGCCCACAGGGCATACTCGCTTTTACTCATATTGATAAAGAAAAATTCATCGTAATTCCCAACGGCTACGATCCGTACGCATGGAAAATCGCAGGCGACAAAGAACGAAAGGGTTGTATCACCGTTGCTACGCACATAGAAACCAACGCGAGAAAAATCATCAAAGGAATTGATACGGTGCTTGCTGTTGCGGAAAAAATGCCTGCTGTCCCCTTTTGTATTGCCGGTTGCAACCGAAAAGATCTTCCGGAACATTTGCCGGTGAATATCCGTGTAACCGGCCCGCTGAATGCTGAACAATTAGAAGCAGAGTACAATAGTGCAGCAGTTTACTTGCAGTTGTCAGTTTCAGAAGGGTTTCCGAATGCGCTCTGCGAAGCGATGCTCTGCGGATGTGTTCCTATAGTGAGTTCAGTGGGGGCTATGCCGGAAATTACCGGAGACTGCGGCTACTTATTGAACCAAAAAGATCCCGAAACCGTACAGCAGCTTATCCTTGCTGCACTTAGCACCGAATGGAAAACACGGTCTGCAAAATCCCGTGAAAGAATCTCTACCTTATTTACCGAAACTAATAGAGGTGAAATGCTGTCGGAACTAATCACCAATGCAATCAATAGTAAAGAAAAAAAGCGGAAAAGGTCAGAGCACGTTGATGCGATCTCCTAACTCCTCACGGTAATTGCCCCCCACCGGAATTTCTTTTTTTGTATCCTTTTCTCTGAGATCAATCACCACATTGCCACCAGTAATAGCTTCGATCTTATCCATATTCACGATAAACGAGCGGTGAACGCGCTGAAATACTTTTCTTGGGAGATTCTTCTCCACATCCTTCATAGTTGCGTGAATAGTATATTTCTGGTCGCTCGTAATAATCTGTACATAATCCTTCAGAGCCTCTACATAATAAATATCGGAAGTGTTCAACTTAATCAGCCTTGAATGGTATTTAATAAACAAGTAATCCGCATTGGATTTATAGTTCGTCAGCGAGCGAAGTAGTTCATTTTCCACTCTGATCTCCTGTTCCTTTTTGTATTTGTGCAAGGCCATTTCGATCGTAGTGTGGAGATCAATCTCTTTGAACGGCTTGAGGATGTAGCCGTGAGGCTCTGTAACCTTGGCTCGATTCAAAGTAGCCTCATCGGCATACGCAGTCAGAAAAATGACAGGGATATTGTTGGTGCTTTTTATCGCTTCTGCTGCGTCAATCCCTGTGAGATCACCTTTCAGCATAATATCCATCAGCGCGAGATCGGGATGAAACTCTCTGGCCATCTGTATGGCCTTTTCTCCCGTATCGGCCTGTGCAACCACATTATAGCCTAATTTGGTAAGACTCCTTTCAATGTCTTTTCTGACAATGCTTTCGTCTTCTACGACAAGAATGTTAATAGCCATGACTTCTTGATTTACTGTTACTTACTGATAAAAAAAGTTCTGATAAAATTGTTCACTTGTTTGTCGAAACAAAATTGTCTTTCATCGCATTTCAAAGGTAATTAAAAACTCCGTTCCTGTGGGGGCAGTATTTACCTGAATAGTGCCGTCCAACTGCTCAATAAGGGTATAAACGAGTTGGATGCCAAGTGAATCCGTCTTTTTATTGAGGAAATCCTGCGGCATTCCAATGCCATTATCGGCAATACGGAGGCTGGCTTTGCGCTTTTCACTGTGCAATTCTAACGACAGAATACCCTCTTTACGACCCGCAAATGCATACTTGAGGGCATTGCTGACCAATTCATTTACGATGAGGCCGCAGGGAATGGCCTGGTCAATGTGCATATTGAGCTCCTGTAGCGAGGCTTCGAGGGAAACCCTGCAATCCTGAAGGCGATAGCTTTGAATGAGATTATTGGTGAGTGTACGGAGGTATTCACTAAAATCTATCTTGCTGAAATCGGCTGTTCTGTATAGCGTTTCATGTATAAACGAGATACTCTTGATCCGGTTTTGGCTCTCTTGAAGTATTTCAATTATTTTCTGATCATTCACATAAGACGACTGAAGGTTGAGGATGCTGCTGATGACCTGAAGGTTATTTTTTACCCTGTGGTGAATTTCCTGTAATAAAACTTCCTTCTCTTTAAAGGCTTCCAGTATCCTTCTGTCTATTGATTTCCTATCGGTAATATCATACGCAAGGCACGAAATTTCTTCCAGTTTTTCGCCGAGATATACAGGATTGAGAAAGACCTGAAGCCAGATTGTTTTACTCCTTTTATCTTTCAGAGCAAATTCGACCTGTTGGGGTCGGCCACGGAAAGCATTGGTCAGCGAATCCAACAACTGCCCCTGATAGAGGTCAATATCAATATGGTCTTCGAGTACCTTAGAAATGACACTACCCATCACAATTTCTTCATCGAGCGATTCTTTCACCCAGTTGTAAAAATTGACATTATTGGAGGTGAGCTGATGTTCTCTGTTCATTGTCCATATCATCAGGTTTTCGGTACTGTTGAAGATGGACTCTAATTTCGCTTTGTGCTCTAATATCTTCCGCTCATTCTCTCTGGCGACGGTTATATCACGCGATACACCCATCGAACCAATGATCTTTCCCAGATCATCACGGATGATGGAGGCGGAGATCAGTGTGGTAAAAATTTCACCGTTTTTTCTGATATTTCTAATTTCACCGACAAATTCTCCCTTTTCTGCGAGGGTTTTTCTCACCATCCGCACCTCTTCCGGATCTGCGTAGAGAATTTCAGTGTTCTTACCGATGATCTCTTCCTGTTTGTATCCGAATTGCTTCTGCGCTGCGTGATTGAACTCGGTTATATTACCGTTTTCATCGCTCGCCAGAATCATATCAATCGAACTCTCAATGAGGTTGCGGGTATAATTCTGTTGTGAAATCAGTTTTTGCTGGGTGATTTTATGCTCTTTGATCTCCTTTTTCAGTACATCGTTGATTTCCTCAATGATGCGAATGCGCATTTGTTCATGGACAAGCTGCACACGTGCGCTGATATTATTGAGCGATATCTGAACGGAGGGTTTGTTTTCGTAAACGGTCAGTGTTGACTTAATTCCAGAATCTACTTCGTCGCCACCGTTGTTGAGTATCTTTATTTCTTTGTATTCAATATCTTCACCTTCACGCACAGCCCGCAAATCCTTCATTATTTCATTCCGGAAAGAGGGAGCTATAAAACGATCAAAATCCTGATCGTATAACTCATCTTCCTCCTGCACTCCCAGTATGGTAAGTGCTGAAAAATTTGCGTACCGTATTTTTTCATCAATTAAAATAATGATAGCATTGGGCGAATGTTCGAGCAGTGTTCGCAGTCGTACTACCGTTTGTTCCAATGCATTTTCCGCTCTCTTTCTCAATGTAAAATCATTGATCACCAGCACATTCATATCCTTGCCATTGCGGTTCACAATGCTGCCATATACATCGAGGAAAAGAGGTTTCCCATCAATGGCGGTAGTACGGATTTCAATACTTTTTGTACTTGAAATTTCTATATGGCTGTTGATTCGCTGATAATCGTACAGATGGATAAAATCGGTAACCGGTTTACCTAAAACTTCCCGACCATTGCGCATTCCAACTATCCTGGCAAACTGGTCGTTACTATCCACTATCACTTTACCATCAAGGAAAATAACTCCTTCGGCAGTAACCCTTGACAGCACTTTAAATCTTTCCTCACTTTCAAGATGTGCCCGCTCTGCCTCTTTTTGTTGGGTCATGTCTATAATAGTTCCGATGATGATTTCCTTTCCGTCCACATCTGTGTCGAGATAAGAATTCTCGAGGCAGG
>JADLBA010000067.1 GCA_020848015.1 Crocinitomicaceae bacterium
ATTTTTAGGGACAGAGTCAAGGAAGGTGCAATTCTTCACCCTTAACTGTACTGCCAGATTTCTGACATTTTCCTTCTGTGCACCATTCCCAATAAATAGAAAATGGATGTCTTCATCTGTTATCTTAGCCGCACACTCAACGATAAAGTCGAGCTTATGCGCCATACCATGTGTCCCGAGATAGCCAAATATAAACTTTCCTTCCAGGCCCAATTGAGAGAGCAGTTGCCTGTTTTTTTCAACCGGTTTAAACTTCTCCATCAGAACGCCATTCTTGACGACTGAAATCTTGTTTTTATCGATTCCGCGGCTTGCTATTTTATCCCTGAAAGCATCAGTCACGACAATAATTTTCTTAGCGCTTTTGTATAGCCTTTTTTCCACCCATTCGAGATAGGAAAAAATCATATTATCACTCTTCATGGCGCTGACAGCCTTGATGGATTCCGGCCAGAGGTCACGCACCTCCATCACCCAGGGTTTCCGCTTACATAAAGACAACCATCGTCCGCTTACTGCCGTAAAAAACTGGGGCGAGGTAGCTACTATCAGGTCAGTTTTTACGAATAAACCATGCAAAAAAGAGGTCACTCCGAAACTAACGTAATCCAGAATCCGTTTTCCAAACCCTTCATTGGCACTGATATAACTCCATACACGAATCACCCGGATACCATCCATCGTCTCTTTCTGCCGCCATTTGTTTTTATAATTGTCGAAAACCTTACCCTGTGGGAAATTGGGTACGCATGTAATCACCGTGACCTCCACACCACGACGAACCCATTCGATGCAATGTTCGTACGTCCGGCTGGCAGGAGCGTTGACTTCAGGGGGAAAATTGTCTGTTAAAAATAATATTCTCAAAGCGATATGCTTACTTTCAGTTTTTTATCAAATTTTACTTCCAGACAGTCTGATACAATATGTTTATTAAATTCCGGAGCATAGTTGAAATTCATTACTTTTTTAGAAGTTTCACCCTCTGTGATAATTGAAATGTCAGAAGTATATCCAGGCTTCACAGCGGGGTAAAAATGGAAAAAACATATATTATTTATCGTAGCGTGACTACCTTTAACTTCATCCTCAATAATCAAGGAATTATTTTCCAATGTAAATCTTCTCGTATGCGAAATATTCTTATCTGAATATCCCCTAACTATGGCTTCAATATGATTTTTTTCATCACAAAGAACATCAACCTGAACCCTCCTTGCCACCCTGAATCCACCCCACACTTCCGACTGATTACAGCCATCAACAACCACGGTGTTGTGTACCGATGTCGATCTTTCCTGTTGTCTGACCTCATTTGCCTCATAGGTAGATGTTCCTGTATCGACAATAAACGGACGTCCATCCACTTGTAATTCAAAACTCAAAGAATCAGCGTGTGCATGACCCGGAATATAATCGGGACCAATATTCCCAACGTCTATAATACAATCCAACCGATCATTTTTCAATCTCCTGTATCCGGATTCTTTTAACTCCGTTTTCTTCACATGCAAACCTAATTCCCTGGCATAGGCAAATAACTGACCACTTGTCGGTGCGATGTTATTCGCACTGTCATTGAATAGAGGAATAGTGCCATCATCAAAGGTCATCGATGCCAACCATCCGAGCATTTTTTCAGCCTTATCGGTAAGTAACGGTAATAATTGCCGGCTATAATGCCCGTTTTTATGAATGAGTTGAATACAATCCAGCACTCTGAAAAGCATGTGCTGATGATACATGGGGCTCAACTCAAAATGCCCGCCATCCGGCAAGATCTGTTCTTCAAGTTCTGCCCTCAGGATCTTTTCTGCTAAATCCAATAACTTATCATCATTCAGGTAATTTCCGGCGAAAAACAGTCCGAATCCATTCTCCAGTAAGTGATTTCCCAACAAATGATATTCCGGGTGATGATACAGCCGCCATGCATCCAGATGGATTACCTCATTAATCCGTGCATCTTGGATGTCATTTTCAGAAATAAATTTTATCCAGTTGAGCAATCGTAAAGATATTGGAAATGGCTCGTGACCATCCTTTATTTCATCATAATGATTGATAAATTCATGAATCGACTTCAGTCCGTCTTCTGCAGAAATATCCTCCTGCATCAGCCATTCAAAATAATTCAAATTATAGGTCCACAACTTACCGAAAGCCGCATAGTTCCAGTCTATTTTGTCTCCAAAATCTTTCTCGAGATTAATAAATCTGAATTTTCCTCCTCCCATCCATGTTTGAGGTAGGATGATCTTCTTTGAAAAAATCATCCTTTCCGTAAAGCCTTTAAAAACAGGTATTTTCCGATTAATCCTTAGCTTTTTTTCAAGCAAGTAATAAATCCGGTACTTAATCTGAATCCACTTCAGATAACGAACTGTGTGAAAATAAAGAAGCAGTTTGTGCAAGAGGAGAATTTTAAACCGTCCTTAGTTCTGATTGAAATTTACAAAACCGCTTTATCACAATTCTATCCATCTTCCTTCTGTCAGGGACTCTACCGCCAGAATAGCAGCTTTGGAAGTATTGTATAAATCATCAAATTCGATGAGTGGTTGACCGCCATTCCGGACAGACTGTAGCCATCGGCTGAACTGCTCCCTGTGCCCCTTATCCTGTGTTTTTTTCATGTCGCTTCTTTTGTA
>JADLBA010000068.1 GCA_020848015.1 Crocinitomicaceae bacterium
CCTGTGGGTCGGCAGCAATGGATATCCCCGCTGAGAGAATCGGATCTACTGTTACTGAAACGGTATTGGCAGGGCTGTCGCCACAATTATTTCTCGCCTTCACTGAAACATCTCCCGATTCACTGCCGAATGTTACTGCAATAGCGGTAGTGCCGGAGCCTGCAGTGATAGTAGCACCGATGGGTATGGCCCATATATAGGCAGTGGCTCCTTCTACCGGGTTGATCGAGTAAACATTGTTTGCTGAACCAGCACAAACTGATGCACTTCCGTTCATTAACATAGGGCTTTCCGGAGGTTCTGAACAGCCACAAGTAAGGCTTTGCCATGTGTTCACAACATACACATCAAGGCAATTGCTGGAGGTATTCCAGATCATCAGGCCATTGGCAGGCGATTGTATCTGATTTCTTTCTGCAGTTGTCATCCGTGGCATCAGCAGACCTTTATCGTTGAAATCAACTTCTAGTCCTGCTGAAGGATCTGGAGTGTCGTTATTTTGGCCAACACGTATCCCTTGTGAAAAGGAGGTAACGGAAATAAAATAACAACAAGCAAAAAATAAAAATGAGTATAGAAACTTGTTCAGCATTATTGATAAGGTTTTCAGATCAAATGTAAAAAAAAAATATCCAAAAACAAGAATTAAATCTGCGTTTTGCATTTGGAATTTTTTATTCAAGTGCTACTCTTTTCTGTTAAATAATCTGAGCTTTAATTTCCATTGCCAGCGTGATTAATAATATTGATATGAGTGAAAATCACGAGCTTCATTTACATGAGTACTTTTTTATAGTGGGAATGCCAGAATCAATATGAGTAGTGGTGTAGAATGAACTCCCAGCCCACACTCATTTTTTCAAAAGCCAAATTACCAGGTACTGAATCCGCTATACAGGCATCCTCACAGCAAGATATCTGCTGATGTACTTGCCGATAATATCGAATTCAAGATTGACCTTGCTCCCTTTTTTTAGTTGAGAAAAATTAGTGTTTTCTAATGTATAGGGAATGATCGCTACTGTAAAAAAGCCGCGACTGCTATCCACCACGGTAAGACTTACTCCGTTCACTGTAATGCTTCCTTTTGGTATCGTAACGTAATCAGGATGTATGTCGTGGGTAAATCCAAACAACCCACTTCCCTTGTGGGCCTCAGTTATGTCACAGATGGCAGTTTGATCTACGTGTCCCTGAACGATATGCCCGTCGAGGCGATCGCCGATTTTTAGACAGCGTTCGAGATTGATGGTGTTACCTACTTCCCATTCTCCAAGGTTGGTCTTGCTCAACGTCTCTTCAATTGCAGTGACTGTATAGAAATGATCCTCGATACCGACTACCGTAAGACAGACACCATCATGCGCCACACTCTGGTCAATTTTCATTTCTGATATAAACGGAGCCTCCAGCATAAAATGAATGTTGCTTCCGTCTTTTTTTTTCTGCACCAACTTGCCCGTGGCCTCTATGATTCCTGTGAACATTGTTTCGAGTTCCTCCTTCCTTTATTCTGATGATAGGGGCTGCTTGCTGTTGATCACCTGTATGGAACCCGAAAACTTCTCCGGCTGGATTCCGGTGAGACGGATGGTATTGACAGTGATGGTATAATAGTAAACGCCGTCGGTAATAATTTCTCCCGTGTCTTTATTCGTCCCGTTCCAGAGAATTTCAGGGTTTGTTGTTTCAAAAACCGGCACTCCCCATCGGTTGAACACTCTGAAGTCCACATCTCTCACAAAGCGGAAGTCGAACGGAATGAAGAGATCGTTTTTACCATCGCCGTTGGGAGAAAAAACATTCGGCAAAAAATAAACCGGACAATTGTCCACACAGACTTTATTGGAAAATGAACTTTCGTTCTGGTGCAATTGACCATCAGGCCATAGATTCAGCGAGTCGAGTGCTGTTACCGTAAAACATCCGGCTATTGAGTTCGACTTTCCATCTTCATTGAAAACAAAAACAGTATCTTCAGCACTGGCAAATGATGCGATCCATTCCATTGCCCCGCCTTCGGTTGCGGAGTAATAGATATTATATCCTGTCACGTCTTCTGCACAAGAATGGTCAGGGTTGTTCCATTGAAGCGTGGTGATCTCATTTGAGCAGCTTGCGGTTGCAACTAATTCCGGTGCACAGGGAGGAGTTTGGTCATAAGGCAGGGCGCAGGCTTCCTGGCTCCAGTTGAAAAGCGGATCGGGGACAAGAGTTGCGTTGTACGTCCCTTCTATAAAAACTTTGTAGCAATAGAGAAGATTATTTTCCAAACTGTCATCAATGTAATGTGGAGTTTCGGATGTTCCTATTTCGGCAAATGAACTTTCATCCGGACCTTTTCTAAAAATATGAAAGAGATAATTTATCCAGGGGATGTCTGTAAGAATGTTTAATTCTATTTGATTGTCGTTAGGAGTGAGTTGCAGATAGGGGGATGATGCTTTTCCGGAGGACGATACCCATTCACCGTTCGAATAAAATTTTACATCATAAGAATGAGCAGTAGCCTGTGTATTGATGCCAGTATGTATGAAAGTAGTATCGCCCCAGGTCAGTGTTGATGAAACAGAACTTTCATAGATCATATCCGGGGTTGATGAAAAAAAACCTTCTCCATAAAATAATTTGTATTGATATGGTCCGGGAAAAATCAGCGTATCGAGTTCAACAGGGGGCGACCACCAAACAGTATCAATACCAGTAGAGACATTTGTTGTTCCAATGCTGACCTTGGTGATGACAGGAAGATCTTTTTTGATTGTCGAACAAAACTCTTCACTGGCATAACTCAGCGCTCCGTCGGGGAAGCAGGTGACGATCATATAGCAATAGGTTCCGCCGTAAAAGACATCATTGTCGAGATATGTGTTTGTGTTCACGCCTTCCACATCGGCGATCCATTGATAGCCCGTGTATGAAGGAACACCCAGTTCGCATTCATCGGGGTCAAAACCAAACATCCCTCCTTTTCTGTAAATCTTGTATCGGACCTGCGGAGCAGTGGCCTGGTCAAAAATGGATGCACACGGAGTAATATCCCATTGAAGGAGGATCGAATTACCGGAAGCGGTCGCTTCGGGATTTTCCACTCGCGGGGCAACGACGAGAATATTAACGGTCTCGATGTCTGCCAGCGGAACAAAGCCATTGTCCAATGCCTGGAAAGAAACAGAGTAGGGCTGGTTGCGCACTTCTTCACATTCGGGCGACCAGGAGAATGTATTGGTGGATGAATTCCATTCGGCTTCGTTTTCAACCTGCGTGAGAGGTCCGCCAAAAGCGGAGATTACTACGAGGTTGCCATTGGGATCGGTGGCATAAACAGAAAAACTTTTTGTCGCTCCTGCTTCAATACAAAGATCCGGCAATGGGTTGATGGCCGGCGGCTGGTTATTACAGGTGATGACCTCGATCTGCATATCGCGCAAAACGGAGCCGACAAAAATGCCATTGCGGAATTCCTCGATCAGTATGGCGATATTGAATTCCCCGGCAAGCGTAGGCACTATCCAGTTGATTTCTCCTGTTTGAGAATCAATGGTTAAAATATCTGACGGATCCAATGTAGCAGACTCCGGAGATTCCCATCCATCTAACGGTTGCTGAGGAGCACCGAGGCAGGGAACGAGGCTATATACAAGTGAATCACCATCGGGGTCGAATGCTGTGGGGTTGTGTATCCAGGGCTGATAAATGCAGGCGCGCTGGTTGGGCGGATAAAGAAGTACAACCGAGTTATTATGACCCATTTCTGGGCTGATGACCAGTTCTGACTGAATGCAGAAAGGTCTTAATACAGAGCCTGCAATATTTTGTACGTCACTGTTGCGGTTGGGGTCAGTTACGGAAATGAAAAAAATACCCGGCCCTGCGTAAGTATGTGTACCGTAGTATTCGTTCCGCTGGCCATCCATTCCGGAAATGGGCTGTTCCAGTGCACGGGCGAGGCTATCCAACTGGTCATCCGGGAGATTGGATGCCTCATCGCCCCATCGAATTTTTAGGTATGGCCGGTCGGCAAGTGCACTCGATTTTGTTACGGTTATGACGGTGACTTCATAAGTGAAACCCTGCACATGTCTGTATATGATCTCTCCAGCACGATTGTGGGTGGCAAAAACTTTTACCGCGAAACCAGGCAAAAGACAACAAAGTACAAGTGAAAGCAGGAATGAACGCCTCATTTTATGAAGCCGAAGGTACTGAAATATGTGTTGTAAAACCGACATTCGTTCAAAGACATCCCCTGAACTTTTCAGTTCAAATAAAACAGTTATCTGACGCAAAATAGACAAAGAGGGTCGTATAAGGTTAAAAATAAATGTTTACCGTGCAACGATGAACTTTGAGAAAAGCACTTCCCCCTTTTCAGGCGACACCATTATCAGAGAATACAACCCCGGATCAAGAGTGCTGATGTCATATACCTGTTGAGGATTGGAGGATTGGGACATCATTAGCCTGCCTATTGAGTCATAAATATTCAGCACACAGGCACTACACCATTTTGAGTCTGCAGAAATTTTCAATTCACTGGCAGCGGGATTAGGGTAGATGAAGATTTTTTCTTGCTCCATATCATTTTCAGCCATTCCTACAGGGCCGAAGGCGATGCAGTAGTCTTCTGTCTCTCCGAATTCAATTTCTCCGCAAGAAATGGGTTCTGCACCAGAGAAACTACCGAGATAAGACATTCCAACACGGAGCCGCACACTTCCGTTGCCAAGGCCAGCCGGCACCGTAAACTCCCCTGAAATGGTGCTGGTGGTTGTTGTGCCCGCATCAAAAATTAGTTCAGTATTATTTTCAAAAAGTCCATTGCCATTATAATCTATCCACGCTTTGAAATACTCGGAATAACTGAACCCTGAGTAGCCTGGCGTGCAGGCGATCGTATAGGTTTGTTCAGGTTCGAGGTGTGTACTTACAGAGGTATAATCACCATAGCCGTTATCACTTCCTGACTCATTTGTAATAGTCCCTAATTCTACTTTTGCAATCCATTCAAGATCGGCGCTGCCGGTAATTTCGCAATAGTCAATCCCAGCACAGGTAAGGCAGCCGGTCGTATTAAATAGCAAGGTGCCGGGGAGAACTTCGCCGTTGCTGACACAGTTAGAATAGGCTTGTACGGAATAGGAGGTGCAGGGAGAAAGTCCGGTGATAACATAGGGAGGATCGGGAACACCACTAAAGGTTAGCGAAGGGCCACCGTCGGCCGGCGTAACCACGAGTTCATAACCGGTAGCCGCTACTACATCGTTCCAGGTAATGGTCGCTTGGGTGGCATCTGTGGCGATCAACCCATACGAGACAGGGTTGACACAACAGCCCTCGGAGGGCCACAAAAAGCTTTCAGACCATTCGCTTTGTCCTTCACTACAAGTAGCCATTAATTGCAATTCGTAGGGCTGACAGGCAAGGAGATCATGTATGTAAAAGGGAGGTGCCGTAATATTTTCAAACGTAGCCCACGGGCCGTTGCCGGTGGTGCGGTAACGCAATGAAAATCCCTGCATATTTTGTGCTACGGCCCAGTTTACATTGTAGCCAATAGAGTTATCGGCATAGGTTAGAAATATGCCAAACGGCGCAATGCAGGGGCTTTGATCGCAGTCATTCATTAGCAGATTCAGGCTGTTAAACAAGTTCAATCGCCCTCCTGTTGCTACTTCAGACTGTAGGTTGGCAATGGCATCAACACCATTCAAGATATAATCCCGAACGGTGAGCGCAGCAAGCGCAGGATCTGTATATGCGATCTGCATGATTGAGCTACATGGAGCGCTGTAAAGCAATGCTACTGCGCCCGCTACGCAGGGGCTGGAAAATGATGTGCCGGTAGCGTTACCATAAGAAGTATTGCCTGCAAGATATACTGATCCTCCTGGTGCTGCAAGATCTACCGACTGTGTTCCGTATCCGCTGAAGGTACGCACATCACTGCTGTTAGTAGCAGTTACTGATATCAGGTAATCACTCGGACATCCCGTCGGCAGATCTCCCACTTCATCAATATTGACGTTGCTGTTCGTTGTAGCAGCACAACTCAGGATACCATAATATCCGAGAGAGTCGTACATCTGGCACCATAAGGGAGAGTTAGCCGGTTGCCCGTTGTTGATACCCCAAGAACTGTTGGCAGCGACGATAAAAGCGCCTTGCTGTCCGCCGCTCTCATTGTATTTTTTTCGCATCACCAATGGGTAGGAATAGGCTTCAAGCACATTCAGTTCGTTGATATTCCCCATCTGTACCTGCATCAGTTTTACATTCCAGTTGACACCTGCAATGCCGGAGCCATTGTTCCCTTTTGCCCCGATCATGCTGCTCACTTGGGTACCATGATTGCCTCCATCAATATTATCGTTGTCGGTTCCTATATTCCATCCGTCGTAATCGTCGGTGTAACCATTGCCATCGTCATCTATCCCATTGTCGGGAATTTCACCGGAGTTCACCCAGTGGTTGGGCAACAGATCGGAATGTTCCCATTTAGCTCCCTGTGTTTCTATCACACAGACCACAATCTCGTCGGAAGTGGAAGTCAGCCCGCCGGTGGTAATATCCCAGGCGAGGTCGCTGTCAATGTCATTGTCTTCGGGATCCAGATGGTGCCACTGCATAGTGAAGAAAGGATCATCGGGCACCGTTTCTCTCTCTTCAATAATGTGATTGAACTGAGCCAGAGTCACCCCGCGGGTTTGTTTTACAAGGCGGAGCGCTTCCAGGGGGCTGATGGCATTTTCATCATAATTGACTAACCATATCCGCATCGGTGCGCTGACGATGCGCCCGGCTTTGAATCCCGGCAGAATCCCTGCAGACAAGGTCAGTTCTCTTTGTACAGAAACAATGTCTGATTTTTCATCGAGTTGTACTAGTAATTCACCGGGAACCACCTGTGCATCTGCAACAAAATGGGCCAATACCAACAGCAGGGGGAAAAAAAGTTTCATCATATCAGTAGCAAAAGTCGTCAACACAGGGCAGTTTTTTCAAAGAAAATAAAGAAGGAGTGATGAATGGGGGAATGAAAGTTTCTCACGATTGAATACAATATGATTTGAAAATTCCCTAAAAGAAAATTCTTAAGGGGGGAGTGCGAACCTGAGACATTACATCACAGACCGCTGTTTTAATAAACTCGCAAGTACGGAGGTATGAGAGCTTCTTTCTGCCAGTGAAACCCGGCGAGAAGGCTATTTGATTCTAAGCCATTTCATAACATTAAGGAAACATTCAGATAAGACTTGGCTAACAAGCCCGCCGGGTTCTTCAGGTACCTTTGTCGCAGACTAAATCTGAGACCGTTGAAAGCGCGCACATCTATCAAAAAAAGAGGAATGAGGCTGAGCAGCCTGATGTCTATCTTTACACCTAAAGGTTCATTATTTTTCCGGCTGTTTGCTGAAGATGCTGCAAACCTGTCGTTGATGGGAAAAGCCCTGAATGAGCTGATGAGAACAAACGATCCGGACAAGCGCGCTGAATGGATTCGCCACATTGCCGATCTTGAGCACAAAGGCGATGAGATCACTCACGAAATTTTTATTGAACTGGGATCTAATTTTATCACTCCCTTCGACAGGGAAGACATTCACGAACTTGCCACCGCTCTTGATGACATCGCAGATTATATACACGGTACTGCCACCAGAATCGAACTCTACGGAATCGGTGAGTTTACCGGCAGCATGAAAAAAATGGCAGACATTATTGAACAACTCACTAATGAAGTTCAGATGGCAGTGACACTGCTCGAGAACCTCAAAAATCCGGAAAAGATACGCGAGGCTATTGTCCGCGTGAATTCACTGGAAAACCATGCCGATGACGTGTTTGATGAGGCCATAGCGAGGCTTTTTTCAGAATACACCGATGCGGTTCAATTGATCAAAGAAAAAGAAATTCTCGCCAATATGGAAACTGCTACTGATATGTGTGAAGACGTTGCCAATGTGATTGAAACCATTTTAGTCAAGAATTCATAGTAATGACTACTCTCCTCGTAGCAGTTATAGCCCTTGCACTGATATTCGATTTTATCAACGGGTTTCACGATGCGGCAAATTCGATTGCCACTATTGTATCAACAAAAGTTCTTACACCCTTGCAGGCGGTGATCTGGGCGGCATTTTTCAACTTTATTGCATTTTTTATTTTTAAAGATCACGGTGTTGCCAACACAATCGCAAAAACTGTTTTTGAACAGTACATTACTCTTGAAGTTATCCTTTCTGGATTAATTGCGGCAATTGCCTGGAATCTGATAACCTGGTGGTTCGGAATCCCATCTTCTTCATCGCACACTCTGATCGGTGGATTGGGCGGCGCTGCTATTGCTCATGCTGGATTACAGTCCATCAATTCGGAGCCGGTAATTTCTACCGTTTCTTTTATATTGTTGGCTCCATTGATTGGTATGATAGCGGCCTTCATCATTTCTCTGTGGTTTCTCCATTCATTCGGAAAAGGCCCTGTACCTAAGCTAATATCCGTAACAATATGCATAATTGCCGTCTGGATGATTGCTGCCAATATTGAAACAAATCCCAGTGAACTTAAAACCCATTTCAAAAGCTATTTTTTCAAAGTTGTTTTTGACGGAAAAAACTTCAAGTGGATACTTCTCGGATTTATAATGATTGTGATGGCCACCTTTACTATGTTTCTAAGCAAGCTCAGTGCTAGTAGAGCTAATGCTTGGTTCAAACGCATCCAACTGTTTTCTTCCGCAGCATTCAGTATTGGACATGGGGGCAACGATGCACAAAAAGTTATGGGAGTAATTACTGTTGCATGGATTGCAGCCGGCAAAATTCAGACGTTTGAAGAGATGCCCTGGTGGGTTCCATTGGCGTGTTACTCGGCAATTGCTGTTGGCACAGTGAGCGGTGGATGGAAGATCGTAAAAACAATGGGCACCAAGATCACTAAAGTTACGCCTTTCGAAGGTGTGGCTGCAGAGACCGCCGGCGCGATGACCCTCTTCCTCACCGAGTCGTTAAAAATTCCGGTGAGCACTACGCATACTATTACCGGCTCAATTATAGGTGTGGGAGCAACCAAAAGACTTTCTGCCGTGCGATGGGGTGTTACGATCAACCTCCTGTGGGCATGGATACTCACCATTCCTATTTCGGGATTGATGGGTGCCGGTATTCTGAAAATCGTAAAATTTTGTTTCTGATTGCAAGAGGAAAAAAATGTATTTGTGGGTTGTGTCCACTATCTCCGGTAGTGCTGGAACACCGGCGAATAAATCTTTTACATTGAACAATCTTTCGAAAAAAACTTATTTTCGTGTCAGGCCAAAGACTCAACCCCGATTCGATGAATTCCTTCTGCAAACAAGTTATTATTCAGACTGTACTAAAAGGGAAGAAGAGTTATCTTCACAAGGGGAAACATTTTTCTGAATACCAGATTGCCAAGGGTTATAGAGTGCTGAAAGTTACAGCGCTTCGCTATACGAAGGATATATTGCTGATCATTGCGGGTATTTTTTCCGCATCATTGGGACTTAAAGGATTTTTGCTGACGAACCATTTCATTGACGGTGGTGTAACGGGGATTTCTCTGTTGATCTCTCTGACATTAGGAGTTCCTCTTTATATCTTGATTATTGGGATCAATATCCCGTTTATTATTCTTGGATACAGGATTATTGGTCGGGCCTTTGCTGTAAAAACTATTCTCGCTATAGCTGGCCTTGCACTGTGTGTTGGTATTGTGGAGTTCCCCGATGTAACGAGAGATAATTTGCTGGTGGCGGTTTTCGGTGGTTTTTTTCTTGGTGCTGGTATTGGACTCGCGGTGAGAGGAGGTGCAGTGATTGATGGAACCGAAGTACTCGCCATCTATCTCAGTAAAAAGTTTGGTGTAACCATCGGCGATGTAATTATCGTCATCAATATCCTTATTTTCTCTGCGGGAGCAAAATTTCTCGGCATTGAACCGGCTCTCTATTCTATGATCACCTATCTATCGGCATCAAAGACACTTGATTTTATTGTTGAAGGATTGGAAGAATACACGGGAGTTACCATCATTTCAGCACACAATGAAGAGATACGGCAGATGATCATACACGAAATGGGAAGGGGCGTTACGGTTTATAATGGAAAACGCGGATTTGGAAAACGCGGAGAGTCTATTGACGTGGATATTATCTATACCGTGATCACTCGCCTCGAACTGAATAAACTCAACTCCGAAATACAAAAAATTGATCCGAATTGTTTTGTTGTTATGAGCAGTGTAAAAGACACCAAAGGCGGAATGATAAAAAAACGACCGTTTAAACACTGAGAACCGCAGATGCAGGTCCCCGTGCAGAAAAGTGTCGCGGGCCTAATTAACAGAAAGATATTCTCCTCATAAAAAAATTATTTGTTTGGGGCACTTCATTGCTCAGTACAGGCAGAACTGGTTTCAGATACCTAAATGAATAACATTATGAACTTGGTTATTCTTGAAGATAGATTCTTTTAACCCGCTGACTGATGCCCGTGAGTACTTCATAGACAATGGTTCCCGATTGGCGGGCAAATTCTTTCAATGATATTTCCTGCCCGAAAATTTCCACAGGATCCCCTTCTTTACAATCAATACCGGTGATATCTACCATCGTCATATCCATGCAGACATTTCCAAGAACCGGAGCCTTTTTACCTTTGATCATAACGTATCCCGCCCCATTGCTGAGTGATCTTCTCAGTCCATCAGCATAACCGAGAGGAATAGTTGCAGAGATAGTATCTTTTTCAGCTATGAAACGACGGTTATAACCTACGCTTTCTCCGGTATTTAATTTTTTAATCTGTGAAATAACCGTGCGAAGAGAACTGACGTTTTTTAAATGAAGCTGTTCATTTTCATCCGATGAAATACCGTAAAGTCCAATTCCAAGCCTTACCATATTATATTGCGCCGAGGGAAATAGTTGGATCCCGACCGTATTGAGTGAGTGCATAAAAAATTGCTGACCTGTTTTTTCTTTCAGCAATGAACAAAAGCGATCAAATTTAGCGAGCTGAGAATGAGTAAAATCGTCGTGCAATGGCTCATCGGTAGATGCAAGGTGTGTAAATACCGAAGCGATCTTTATCAATGGCATTTGGGAGAGGGCATCGGCTAATTGTTCTATTTCATTAGGCATGAAGCCGAGTCGGTGCATTCCCGTATCCACTTTGATATGTATTGGGTAGGCTGCATCGGCTCCTGACAATAGCAATGCCTGATAGAAATTATGCAGCATCCGGAAACTGTATATTTCGGGTTCGAGTTGGTATCGAAGCAATGTAGAGACACTGTTCATTTCAGGATTCATAACCATGACAGGAAGGGAAACACCGGATTTGCGCAAGGCCACTCCTTCGTCTGTGTAGGCTACCGCCAGATAGTCTGCTTTGTTAAACTCGAGAAGCGATGATATTTCGTATGCACCGGCGCCATACCCAAATGCTTTTACCATCACCATCAACCGCGTTCCCGGTAATAGCAGAGAGCGGAAATAATTCAGGTTATGGCTGAGTGCATTGAGATCTATTTCAAGAACAGTGCTGTGCGTTTTATCCTGCAGTATTTCGGTGATTCTCTCAAAACCGTATATTCTAGCTCCTTTCACTAATATTGCCTTTCTGTGAATTTCTTCGGGAAGAAACGAAGCGAGAAATTCTTCGGTGTTCTGAAAAAAGTCAGCAGTCAATGAAAAGGCGGATGAACTCGATGATATATCTTTTCCGATGCCCGTCAGCCGGTGAATACCTTTTTCTTTAAGCAATAAATTGACTTTTTCATACAGTTGTTGCGGAGGGATTCCACTTTGCTGTATATCGGATAGAATGACCATTCGGTCGAGTCCTGAACTGTTATATTTCAAAAAATCCAGAGCGATTTCCAGCGAGTGAAGATCATTGCTGTAAACGTCGTTTATGATAATACTCTGATTGATCCCGTTGAGCAACTCCATTCTCATAGGCAGTGGAGCCAGCCTTTCCAGTCTGCTGGCGATCTCCTGTTCTGTATACCCGAGGTAGAGCATGGTGACTATGCATTGTATTGCATTTTCTACTGATGCTGGATCTATAAACCCCAAGTGGAACTGGAATTCTTTTCCCTTCCAGCGCAAAAGCAACTCTGATTTTCCTGAAATGGAAATATGGGATGTAATCTGCACTCCAGCATTAAAATCTGTGGACCAGGAAATTCTCGCCGCAGCAGGAGCGATTTTCTTCACTGCTTCATCTATCTCGGAATACTTAAGCGGGTATATAACGGCCTGGGTATTTGAAAACAACAATGCCTTTTCTTCAGCTTTTTTTTGTAGTGATCCGAAATTCTCCTGGTGTGCCGATCCTAAATTGGTAAATATGCCGATGGAAGGCCGGATCATTTCCTGTAGTCGCATCATCTCACCGGGCATCGAAATGCCTGCTTCAAACAAACCGAATGTATGTTCGGGTTCAAGTGTCAGGACAGAAAGAGCAACACCAAGCTGCGAATTATAGCTTCGCGGGCTACGGGCAATCATCTGATCGTCTGACAGCAACAGGTTCAACCATTCTTTTACGATGGTTTTACCATTGCTCCCTGTGATACCAATTACCGGAATATCATGTTGCATCCGGTGATGGATTGCAATGTGCTGCAGGGCTGTTAGTGAGTGGCTCACAATGATTACTGATACATCATTCAGTGCGGAAAATGGCTGTTGATTTTCTGCAATAAATGAACGGATACCGAACTTATAGGCATCGCTGATAAAATGATGACCGTCGTGATTTTCACCCCGGATAGCGACAAAGAGGGAATGTACAGGGTCTGTAATTTTCCGTGTATCTGTTGCAAAATGCAGTACGGGCGTTGTGGAACCCGCTCTGAAGAGTTTTCCTTTAGTAATACTGCTTATTTCTTCTGCAGAATATCCTCTGTTCATTGCATGACGCACTTTCGGATCGCAATATATTCCGTCTCTTTCTTAGCTTGGTGAGGTCTGCTCTTTTTCACGTGTTCTCTTTTCTTCCATAGCTCTTACAAAAGCCTCTCTTGAAAGCGGGATGTAGCTTTCTTTTTCTCCGAGAAGTACGAGTGAATCACCCTCGCCTATCCGGTAAGAGTATTGTGCAAGGTTGCCTGTTTTAAGGCAGATAGCGTGAACCTTTGTCACGAATTCTGCAATGGCGAGTAAGTGGGGAATAGGACCAAAAGGCCGTCCGAGATAGTCCATGTCAAGTCCGGCAATGATGACCCTGACCCCCATATTTGCCAGTTGATTGCAAACCTCTGGCAAGCCGTCATCAAAAAACTGTGCCTCATCAATACCGACGACCTCTATATCACTGGTAAGTAATAATAGCTGGGAAGAATGGGTAACCGGCGTGGAGGGTATGCTGGTATCATCGTGGCTGACCACATCTTTTTCACTGTATCGAACATCTACCTGTGGTTTGAAGATTTCCACCTTCATCTGCGCAAACTGGGCGCGGCGCATACGCCGTATCAACTCCTCTGTTTTTCCTGAAAACATGGATCCACAGATCACTTCGATCCATCCTTGACGCCTCCCCCGGTTGATAGTGTTTTCTAAAAACATTGAGAGCCAAAATTAGCAGAATCGCCCGTGTATCTCAAATGCGAGGGAGCATTCGCGACCGGAAGATTTTCACACATTGACTCGCAGACCGCAAAATTTTCTACGCGGACTTTATTCCGGTTGATCTTTTGTTGTGGATAGGCTGTTAAAAAAAAGTGCCGGTGTGATATCCTAAGTCTTCTGGTAGCGACTCAGAGGTTGGGTGCAATGCCTATATTTTGTACGTTTGCACACTATTATCTTCAATCATGGGAAGGATTTTTGAAACGCGAAAGCATAAGATGTTTGCCCGTTATGACAGGATGGCGAAGGCATTTACACGCATCGGAAAGGACATTGCTATGGCAGTTAAAGCCGGTGGGCCGGATCCTGCTTATAACCCGAGGCTGCGACAAGCGATCATCAATGCAAAGGGTGTTAATATGCCGAAAGACAGGGTAGAGGCAGCTATCAAAAGGGCTGTGAGCAAGGATTCCAGTAATTTTGAAGAGATGGTTTACGAGGGCTATGGCCCTCATGGTGTGGCTATACTTGTGGAGACTGCAACTGATAATCCCACCCGCACCGTTGCAAACATTCGCCTCTATTTTAATCGTGCCGGTGGCACGTTGGGAACCTCCGGCTCGCTGAAATTCATCTTCGATAGAAAAGGAGTATTTCATCTTGCCCCGGAAAACGTTCAAAATCCTGAAGAACTCGAACTGGAACTCATTGATGCCGGGCTTGAGTCAATTGAAAAAGAAGAGGGGGGCTACATTCTATTCACTGCTTTTGCCGATTTCGGAAATATGCAGAAAGCTCTTGAGGACAGAGGTATTGAAGTAAAAAAGGCCGCACTTGAAAGAGTTCCGCAATCCTTTGCTGAGATCACGGAAGCACAGATGGATGAGATATTAGAATTGGTAGAAAAGATCGAAGAAGACGATGATGTACAGGCGGTTTATCACAATCTGAAGTAATTTATACCAAAATTTTTCAATGTTCTAATACACTTTTTTAATGAATAGAAACAGAATAAAAATTATTATGGGATTTCTTTTTTTGCTGGTGCTGGCCTCTTGCAAAAAAGATCCCGGCGAGGGAGGAAATTCCTCCATCACGGGCAAAGTAAAAAAAGAAGTTCGCGTGGTATTGACCAATCCTGCTACTTTTCAATATTCTACTCCTGCTGCCGATGAGGATGTATTCATCGTTTATGGTGATCATATTTCCCCTGACGACAGGGTCTGGACTAACTATAAAGGGGAATATGAATTCCTGAATCTCCGCAAAGGAAAATATACCGTGTATGTTTATAGTAAAGATACCACCGGAATACAGGGAGTGGATCCCGACAGGATGGTGATCAAAAAGGAAATTGAAATTACGGATAATAAACAAGAGCTGGATATCCCGGTATTAACGATCTACGATGTACCGTAATATATGGCTTTTTGTCTTATTTATGATCCCTTGTGTGGCAATGTACTCGCAGGTAAGGGATGCGGGATTGTGGATGGATGTAAACAATAAATTTGATGTGGGCAAAGGGCTTGATGCTAATATTGACCCGGAGATACGGATGGATGAAAACATCACCCGGCTCAATAGCTTCATCAGTGACTTCGGCCTCACTAAAAAAATCAGCCCATATTTTTCCGCTCAGGCAGAATACCGGATTGGTGCAAAAAGAGAAGAAACCTGGTACAATCTGAGACACCGGATAGCACTCCGTTTAACCGCAAAAAAAGACGTGGGTAATTTTACTCTTTCTTTGGCCGGACGTTACCAGTTAGCCACACACAATGCCGGAACCAGCGACGATCTCGATCTGCGAAATACACGAAGACTGAAAGCGACGGTCAAATACGGCGGTATCAAAAAGTGGGATATTGCAAGTTCTTTCGAGGGGTTCAATGAAACGGAATATACTCTGCTTTCCGACTGGCGATGGCAGATAAACCTCGAAAGAAAAATTAGCAAGAAAAAATCAGTCACCTTTGGTTATCAGATTCAAAAAGAAATTTCATCACAGGATATGGATTTTATTTTCCTGTTATCCTATAAGTATGAATGGGATAAAAAGAAAAAGAAAAAGGAAGAACCACTGCCTCCCGGGACTCCTTAATCCTCTTGGATAATCGGCTGAATTGTAAAGAAAATACAAAGAGAACCTAAAAAGTGATTGTCTTTGGTGGTATTTCCTATATAGATATGCTGTTAGAAATTGCAGAGATGCTGTCTTTATTATTCTGATAAATTATTGAATGCTTCTGAAAAGTATCCCCACGGGGAACTACATCTTGATTTTTCGATCTGAAGGTTCTTGCTTTGGCGAATGAAAATAAAACAAAATTGGTCAGAGTTTATTGACGCATGGAAAATATCCGGACTAAGTAAACTGGCATTTTGCAAATCAAAAGGTATTCCCTACCATAGCTTTTTGTGTCATGTCAATAAGACAATCCAGCCTGATAGCGGCGGTTTTCGACAGGTTGTTTTGCAAAGTTTGGACAGCGCTGATCGTATAGAATTCCATTTTCCCGATGGTAGGTGTGTTTGCTTTCCGGTGTCCACACCAAAAGAAATTGCGCGCTTTTCAGCCAGGCCGTTCAGAAGAACACCCCGGCAAAGTGCTCAAAGGATATAAAGGCATCATTCAGACCCACGGATATGCCGGATATAATAAAGCGGCCGGTTCACCGGCTGTCAATCAGATTTACTGCATGGCTCATGCAA
>JADLBA010000069.1 GCA_020848015.1 Crocinitomicaceae bacterium
CAAACGGGTTGAATTTATTGGTGCTGTTGATATTGAATGTAACTACCTTGGTTCTTGCGCTGGTATTGTTCCCTTACCTTTGGCGCGATTAAAAATACGGCAGTTGTTAACCTCTCATTTAAGTAGAGGTACACACTGCCCAAGTGAACAAGAAGGAAAAATGAAATTCTGGCTCAAGATCATCTGCATTCTGTTGCTGGCTTACAGTGTAACAGGGGCGTTTCTCCACCCACTAATACCAGGCGGTCTTGATGTCTCGATGCAGGAGTTGCATCCTGGACGCAATGAGTTCGTTTTTACCGGTTACAATACTCACTTTATAAGAGAAGCAAACAACCTCAAGGTATATGTAGCCTCGGGAAAGACCTATTACCGTGCTAATGTAGTGGAGGTGGCTGATGACAGCCATATATTGGCGGTGGTGGAACTGCCGGAAGTGATCCCCTCCGGCAACTGGTCCTTTTTCGTCAATAATCTTTCTGACGGTACTATTTACGTCGAGAAGGCGATACAATCTTCAGGGTTTATCATCAATGAAGCAGCCACGAATGGCGATATGGTCAGCGTTCAGAACAATGAGCATCAGGGGTTCGGTTTTCCTTTCCAGATCATACTTTATGAAACCATCCGCAACATGATGTTCCATGTGCCGATGTGGTTCACCATGTTTGCGCTGATGATTGCTTCAGTAGTATTCAGCATTGTAGTATTGTATAAAAAAAATGGTGGACTCGCCGATTACGGGGCATTTGCTGCCATAGACGCAAAAGCATCAGTTGCTGCCGGAACAGGTCTTCTCTTTTGCGTACTGGGGCTTCTTACAGGCTCAATATGGGCGAGGTTTACTTGGGGAACCTGGTGGACCAAAGACCCGCAACTCAATGGTGCATTAGCCGTTTTTATTGTTTATGCGGCCTATTTTGTTCTCCGCAACTCATTACCTGATCTCGAAAAGAAAGCGCGCTTGTCGGCCATTTTCAATATTTTCGCCTGTGTGCTGATGATAGTATTGCTGATGGTAATGCCCCGTTTTGCCGAAGGTCTTCATCCTGGTAAAAGTGGTAATCCTGCTTTTTCAAAGTATGATCTCGACAGCTCATTGCGAACCGTTTTTTATCCTGCCGTAGCCGGCTGGGTACTGCTTGGATTCTGGATAAATTCCGTCCGTCTGCGTATTCACCGCCTTGAACATTCGATGGATGAAAATGTTTCGACAGGCAAGGATGAAAAAAGCAGACTTGATCTTCCCGCTGAAATTTAATACACCTGACTGATGAAAACACTTTGCCTCCGGTCATTCTTTTTTATCCTGACACTCTTCCTTTCCATTAGTGTGAGCGCTACCGACCCATTGGAAGAATATTTCTATGCCAGTGGAAAGATTAGGGTGGTACTGGGTGTCGCTATCGTGGTGTTGGCGGGTATCTTTGTATATCTCTTCTCACTTGAACGCCGGCTGAAAAAACTAGAGAAAAAAAATAAAGCATCATGAAAAAATCACATATCATACTGATTGTATTGATAGCGGCTGTTTCGGCTATTTTGATATCAACATTCACCAGTTCGGTGGACAGTTCTACCTTTTCAGAAGCCCGCCAGAAACCGGGTGAAAAAGTAAAGATCACAGGAACCTTTGACAAGACAGCGGCTGTGGAATACGACGCTCTAAAAGATGCGAGCCTCACTGTTTTTAGTGTTATTGATTCAAAGGGAGAGTCTCACAGGGTGTATCTTCACGACAAAGCTGGAAAGCCTTTGGGACTCGATTATTCCGAAAGTATAACCATTGAAGGGAAGATCGGTGATGATGGTAATTTCCATGCATCAAATCTGCTGATGAAGTGTCCTTCAAAGTACAACGATCAGAACCATACGCTGGATACAGCAGCGAGTGTTTCAAATTAAAGATGCCCGCGCTTTCCGGTATTTCTTAAAAGTTGAATAAATAAAAGAAGAGGATTTGATGGACGAAATAGTCTATATGAATGAGCACACCGGCCCCGGTTTATGGGGCAATTTTTTTGTTGTGCTGAGTTTTTGTGCCGCTTTTTTCAGTGCGATTAGCTATTATTTCTCTACCCGCCCTACGCCGGAAAAAAATCTGTGGACAAGGATCGGGCGTACTTCTTTTTACGTTCACTGTGTGGCAGTTGTCGGAACAATCCTCACACTATTATATATACTGTTCAATCATCTGTACGAGTATAAGTACGCATTTGATCATCTGAACAATGCGATGCCGATGAAGTATATCTTTTCGTGTATGTGGGAGGGACAGGAAGGGAGTTTCCTGCTGTGGACTTTCTGGAATGCGGTACTCGGTTTTTTCCTTGTTCGCTGGTCGCGCGACTGGGAACCATGGGTCATGGCAATTGTCGCCTTGGTACAGGTCTTTCTCGCATCTATGTTACTTGGAGTTTATTTTGGAGAGTTTCAGTTTGGCAGCAACCCCTTTCTATTGCTACGCGAGATTCCGGCTAATATTGGGCTTCCTTGGACACAGAACCCACAGTACCTGTCATTGGATGCATTCAAAGATGGAAAGGGGTTGAATGCACTGCTGCAGAACTATTGGATGACACTTCACCCTCCTACCCTTTTTCTCGGTTTTGCATCCACGTTGTTCCCATTTGCTTATGCGATCGCAGGAATGTGGCGAGGGGACCTTAAAGGATGGATGAGGCCGGCTATTCCGTGGGCTTTTTTCGGTGTTATGATTCTCGGTACCGGTATCTTGATGGGTGGAGCTTGGGCGTATGAAGCACTGGGGTTTGGTGGATTCTGGGCGTGGGATCCCGTGGAAAATGCTTCATTGGTTCCGTGGTTGACATTCGTGGGGGCGGCGCATCTGCTCGTGATCAACCAGGGAAAAGGAAATTCCGTTTTTGCTGCATTGATCCTCACGCTGAGTACTTTTATTCTTGTCCTCTATTCAACTTTTCTTACGCGCAGTGGTGTGCTTGGCGACAGCTCGGTACACTCTTTTGTGGACAGCGGTATTCTGGCTCAGTTGCTTGTTTACCTGTTATTCTTCGTTTTTCTGAGTACGGTATTTCTCACCAATGACAAAAAATGGCGATGGGTCTATTCAGGGCTTTGTGCTATCCTTTTACTTTTCGGCATTGGCAATCTGATGACAGCCAAAGTTCCCGAGTCGAAACAAGGAGAAACTCCGCTGCTTCCGGGTGAAGGTACCTGGATACCGATACTCGCATTGTTATTCATTTTTATTTCTCTGGCAATAATTATCATCGCCTACCGGAAACATTTCCGCGATCCGCTGAAAAAAGAGGAAGAGCTCTGGAGCCGCGAGTTTTGGATATTTGTTGGGACATTGGTACTCACCCTCGCGGCTATCCACATCACAGTGGTTACTTCGGTGAATGTCGGCAATATATTCCTTGCTCCGTTTGAAAACATATTTTCTTCATTGTATGAGTCAACACACTGGGATTTTATGCGTCGCTTGTCACAACACAGTTTTGCGGCACCTGCGGATGATGACCGCTTCCATGTTTACCATAAAATACAGGTTCCATTAGCTGCAATTCTTTTTGCAATTATTGCCATTGGTCAATACCTGAAGTACAGGAATACTGATATGAAACAGTTCCGTAAAAAAATTGCATTCAGTTTTTTTGCAGCACTTGCGGTGATGGCTTGTCTGTTGTTGTTTACCGGTTTTGGTGAAGAACATTTTGCTATCAATGCATTAGTATTCTCGGCGCTGTTTGCCTTTTTTGCCAATGCATATTATGCTATACGAATAATCAAAGGACAACTTGATCATATAGGGGCAAGCATTGCGCATCTTGGGTTTGCAATGCTGATCATTGGTGCAGTTGTCAGCACTTCGCGCAACTATTTTATTTCAAAAAATACGGTTGGAAATGTCAGCGATTTCAGCAAAGATTTTTCGAATAATGAAGACATGATGATTCTCAAAGGCGATACACTGCCAATGGGGGATTTCTTTGTGTATTACAAGGAAAAAAAGAAGGAAGGAGAACATCTTTATTGTACAATGGAGTATTTCGAGAATCTTCCCATTAAATACAAAGAGGGTGATTATGTGGAAAAAGCCAATATGCTTTTCCGGTGTATGAAGGATCACATCTCTTCGGGCGATTTTTTAAAAGACCATAGTGAGGATTCATTGTGGTCGGTTGTACCTTTTCCCAAAGAGGCAGATTATGAGCGTGCCCGGAACTGGCAGCCAGGTATGCCGGGAGAATATCTCTTTACCCTGCGGCCCAGTGTGCTGCTTGCGCTGAAAGGTAATAGTCGTGAACCGAGCATCAAGCACTATCTGGGAAAGGATCTCTACACATTTATAAAATATACTGAACTGGAACCAGCCAAAACCGATACTTCTGGTTATCTCGATGAGCAATCGGGCATTATCAATACAGGGCAGTCTATCCGTCTATCGGAAACAGTTACGATGAAAATTGACAGTGTAGCAGAAGTAAAGGATATTCCTGAAAATTTTCCTAAGGGAGTAAGCGTAAGGCGGGCGTTTGCATTTCTTACCGATGGGAAAAAAACAGAGCAGATAGCATTAGTGAGTGTACTGATGAATGGCAACCATCCAATTCCATTTCCTACGGAATCGAAAGAATTCAAGATGTTGCTGTCGCTGAAAGAAAAGCCGGAGGGATTGGAACTCACCGTACAACGCCATGCATCCACTCAGCGGGATATGCTGATTATGACTGCGGAAGTATTTCCGCAGATCAATATATTATGGGCGGGTTGTATTGTAATGGTGATAGGCACTACACTCGCTATCCGTCACCGGGTAAAGCAAAGGAGAAAAGAGTTGGGTATGAAAAAAAAAATGAATCCTGCATCAGATGAAGCGGGTTGAGATTCTGCTCATCGTAGCAACTCTTGCCGGTAGCCTCCTTTATATTATCAATGCGAAGGGAGGTGCTGAAATTCTGATGATCTCCGGGCTGCTTTTGTCCATGCTGTATTTCCTTCCCGGTTTTTTTCTTCACCATGATTTGTCGTTGAAGGAAGCGCTCAGTAATAAGAAGGAGATAAAAAAGCGCAGTGTGGTTTTTACAGCGGCGTTTGCAGGTATTTCGCTCAGTGTACTAACACTCGCTTTTGTTTATGGAATAATGTTGTGGGCGGGAGGTTTTTTCTTTGGCATGATGGGGTTACTGCTTACAGTGGTCTGTTTCTTTTTAGCACTTTTTGTTCTCAGAAGTGAAATAAACTTGCGGAAAAAAATACTTCTCCGCCTGTTTTTATTTTTTATGATTACCGCTACCTTGTTCTTTTCACCCACAAAGGTCAAAATAGAGTTATTAGTGCACGATGCACGGGAAAAAGAACTCCGGCTCAGAATTGATGAAGATCCTTATGATATAAGGGCAAGAGAAGAACTCGAATATTACCTCGAATTGAAGAAGGGAGGGGAATAGATTCACCAAGGTGCCCCTCATCAGGAACCTATGAAATTGCCAAAAGGATATACCACCAAAGTTTTTTTGTAAACTTGCTATTATAAAAGTTTGTTACAACCAAAAACCAAAGACAATGAACAAGGCTATTACTTTTTTCGCATTATTTATCTTGGTAAAACTGACCCTTGCACAAGGTTCGCTCCAGTTCAATCAAGCCATTCTGATGACCAATGGACAATCGCAGAACGTTCCCACAGGAAAGGTTTGGAAGGTGATATCCGCTACGGTTGGGGATCCGATCAATTATAGTGATAATTACACTTTTTTTATCAATATCAACGGGAGTGCAAACTATCTTCAGTGGACGGGTATGACTCAAAGCTACGGTCAGCGCACAAGTGGTATGATGGCTCTTCCCCTTTGGTTACCGGCGGGTACGAGCGTTGCCATTCCGGCCTACGGTGGCAGTGGAGGACAAACACGCCTCCGTACCATTTCTATCATTGAATTCAATATTGTTCCGTAATACCATTATTATGATTTTATCATAAAGAATCCGGAATATCAATTGACTGGCTTTTTTATTTTGCGGCCATTTGCTTTATGGGGGAGATTTTTTCTCCTTCTTACTTTTGTTCAGGCCAAATTAGCAAACAGTTTCACCTTACCAAAGGATCAGCAAGTAAAAACCGCCTTCCAATAAGATCTTTTAATTCAACTGTCCGGTTAACCATATTTATGAAAAGGTTGTGCTCAAACATTGACTAAGCGACGGGATTCTTCGTAAGTCTCTGTTACTTTGTGCTGTATAAAAGAGTCATTACCATGTCGAAGGTTGTATTAGTAACTGGAGCCAGCTCCGGCATTGGCAAAGCAGTAGCGGTGCACTTGAGATCATCCGGTTATAGGGTATTTGGCACCGGGCGCAAGGTAAATACCGGTGATATTATCAATGGTTTTGAAATGGTTCGCCTCGATGTTACCGATGAGGCATCAATCACCTTGGGGATTGATTATATCCTCTCAAAAACAGGTGGAAAACTTCATGCATTGGTCAACAATGCCGGGTTGGGAATGGTAGGTCCCATAGAAAATATTTCAAATGAGGAAGTCAATGAAATCTTCCGGACAAATGTTTTTGGAGTCTTGAATATGTGCCGGGCGTGTATCCCTGTATTGAGGCGCGTTGGAGGAGGACATATCATAAATATCACCTCTCTCGCCGGTGTAATAGGGCTTCCATTCCGGGGAATATACAGCGCCAGTAAATTCGCAGTCGAGGGATTCACCGAGTCGCTGAGTCAGGAACTCCATCAATTCAATATCAGAGTAAGTATTGTACAACCCGGAGATTTTAGGACAAATATCAATGCTACCCGGTATGTAGCCTCCTTTGTTGACGAGTCGGTCTATGGCCGCCAAAGTACCGACATACTTGCACAAGTGAGCCGCGAAGTTGATGAAGCTCCTACTCCCGAAGCAGTGGGGCAAATGGTTGGGCATATCCTTTCACTCTCTTCACCACGACTGAGGTACAAAGTGGCTTCACCACTCCAGAAAATAAGCGTTCTCATTAAACGAATATCACCCGACCGGTGGTTTGAAAAATTAGTGATGAAAAGGTACAAGTTGAAATGATCAATCGTTCCAATCGGCAATAAAGACATTGGTATCTCTTGTTCTTCCATTGTGACGGTTGCTGCACCATACCAACTTTTTTCCATCAGGAGAAAAAACAGGGAAGGAGTCGAACTCCGTATCATACGTTACCTGTTCGAGTCCTGTTCCATCAAGATGAACCATGTATAGATTAAACGGAAATCCCTTTTCACTTTTATAGTTACTGCAAAAAATAATTCTATTTCCATCCGGTGTAAAAGCGGGTGCCCAATTTGCTTTGCCGAGAGTGGTTACACGGTGCGCAACCGTTCCGTCTGCATTCGCAACCCATATTTCGAGTTGTGTCGGCTCTACAAGATTTTGTTCCAATAACGACCTGTACGAATTTAACTCTTCTGTTGTCGTCGGCCTCGAAGCCCGCCAAACTATTTTAGAACCATCCGGAGAAAAGCATGCGCCGCCATCGTATCCGGGAGTATCGGTAATTTTCTTTAGATTACTTCCATCAATATTCATGGTATATAACTCAAGGTCACCACTTCTGAGGCTTGTAAAAACGATCTTGTCCCCTTTAGGGCTAACGGTAGCCTCAGCATCGTAACGCGGAGAATCGGTAAGTCTATTTACAATCGTTCCGTTGAGGTTAGCCTCCACAATATCATAGCTCTCGTATAATGGCCACACATAGCGCCCACTATGCTTCACCTCTTGCGGGCATGAGTCGCTCGCAAAATGAGTGGTGGCGTAAAGGACAGTGCTATCACCGGGCATGAACCAGCTACAGGTGGTTCTCCCCTTTCCGGTAGAGACTAACCGGAAGCCCATGCTATCCTGCTTTGTGTATGGATCGAGTATGAAGATCTGATCACATCCCACCCCCCATGCCCGGTTATCACTTTGAAAAATCAGATGACTGCCGTCAAAACTCCAGTATGCTTCTGCATTGTTTCCTCCATAGGTAAGCTGCCGGATATTTGCGAGGTGTTTTTCTCCATCATACATTATTGAACCAGCTATGGAATCATAGCTCTGAACACTATTTTTTTGTTTTTTAACTGAGGCATTGTGCGTGCCGCAGGAACAGCCAAGCCATACAGGCAGGAGCAGAAAAAAAATATTTTTCATGATAAACATAAGCGAAAATAATCTTTTCAGAGAAGTGCCCAGCTAAATCTATCTTTGGAAGAATGAAAACCAAACACAGCATTTCTCTATTATGCGCACTAACAGTTGTTACACTGGTAATAAGTCCTGGATTTTATTGTTCGAGGGCAAAACTCATCACGAGCGCTGGCATTACCACGCAGATAGAACAAGATGTAAGAGTACTTTCAGCCGATTCACTTGAAGGGCGAGGAACAGGAACGCCCGGAGAAACCAAAGCCGCTCTATATATTAGCAGGAGATTCCAGCAACTGGGACTAATACCTAAAGGCAACGGCGGCTCCTGGTTTCAGGAGTTTTCTTTCAAGCCACATCCACCAGTACATCTTCATCAGGAGGGCGACAGCATCAAAATGGGAATGGCTCCTGCCATTGAAATTACTGGGAGAAATGTGTTAGGATTTATTGATTTCAATGCAGCGCAAACAATAATTATTGGGGCACATTTCGATCATCTTGGCTATGGTGACGAGAACTCGTTATTTCACGGAGGAAAGGCAATCCACAACGGTGCCGATGATAATGCGAGCGGCGTAGCCTGTCTGCTGGAGCTGGCAAAAAGAATTTCAGAAAAACGTATTGACTACGATCGCAATAATTATCTCTTCATCGCTTTCAGTGGTGAAGAAAAAGGATTGTGGGGCAGTAACTATTTCTGTAAAAATCCCACTGTTCCGCTTTCCGGTATTAATTATATGCTCAATATGGATATGGTAGGCCGGCTGAATACAGAAAAATCATTGGCAGTAAACGGTGTTGGCACTTCCCCTGTATGGATGGAAGTGTTGCCTGGTATTCATCGCGACGAAATTACCATAGTCACCACAGAGAGTGGAATAGGGCCGAGTGATCATTCTTCCTTTTATAATTCAGGGATTCCTGCTTTACATTTTTTTACCGGCCAGCACGGAGATTATCACAAACCTTCTGATGATGCTGATAAAATAAACTATTCGGGGATTCTTTCGGTGACCGGCTTTATTGATGATCTGATCAGGCAGTTAAACTCAAAAGGAAAACTATTATTTACAAAAACAAAAGACGAAGCCACTCCTTCCGTGGGAGATTTCAAGGTTACTCTGGGCATCATGCCCGACTATCTTTTCAGTGGAAGCGGGCTTCGCATAGATGGTGTCCGTGAGACAAGGCCTGCTGCCAATGCAGGAATGAAGCAAGGAGACATCATTATAAAAATCGGTGACTATTCGGTCACCGATATGAGTTCATATATGAGCTGTCTTGGGAAATTCGAAAAAGGTCAGAAAACGATGGTGGTGATTTTGCGCGAAGGAAAAGAAACCCCATTAGAAATAATCTGGTGAGGAGAATAAGCTGATTATCCCACCATCCAAGGAGGGAGAAGTCGTTGGCGTTTTGCCTCGGCAAGAATCTGGTTATAGCTCTGCAATAGTTGTGAGTAGTGAGACGGGAAAATATGCTTCACGCGAGCCATTCGTATCTGAATATCGTTCAGGCTGTTCATAAGCGCGGCCATTTCCGCATGTTGTTGTGGTGTCATAGGAACAAGAGTTGGAATGGGGTGAATACGAAAAAGATGAAATCAAGGTTTCAAAACCGTTGTCTATTCGGAAAAGCCATTCAGGAATTTCTATTCTACAGGCATTTTTGTTTTTTCTTTTCAGAGACAAAAAGTTGCCTGAATCCGCAGGCAAACTGTTCCCAGGAATCAAAGTCTTCTTGATAGATCACACCCACGCCTTGAGTATAGGGAGATTGTTGGGCTGTTGAAACTGTAAAATCGTTGCTTTGGTTGTAAACCACCAGCCTAATCTTTCCGTCTTTCGTCATTTTATATTCCAGCCTAAGATCTCCGATGAGGTTTGTTGGCTGTTCATTGGAGGCATTTCCTTTCGAAACACCAAAGTTGCCGCTAACTGACAGCTTTTCATCAAAAAGTTGTGTGGAAAGCGCCAGAGCTATTTCTTCATTGCTGATATCATCACCCGGGCGATAATTGAATCCAAGGTTAAAATCGCCGCTGATCTGGCTGAGCCAGTTAGAAATCTGGCTGGATAACAATTCGCTGCTGTTCGCAGAAGCCACAGAACCTCCGGATGTACTGCGATCGCTGATGATATTCGGTGGGCTTACAAATTGGCGCATAACCAGCAGTGAAAATGCCTGCCTGTTTTTTTCCTGTTCCGTACTGATG
>JADLBA010000070.1 GCA_020848015.1 Crocinitomicaceae bacterium
ACCACAATATCCGGACGAAACTCCCGAATGATCGTTCGTGCGAGGCGAAGGCTCTTCCATATTTTGAAAGGAATCAACAGATTTTTTAAGGTGATACGCCGCTGTATTCCTGATATGGGTAATCCTATGATTTTGAATCCTGCCTGCGGAATTTTTTCCATTTCCATTTTCCCCTCCGCTCCTACAAAAAGTATTTCTGCTTCTGGTCGCTGTATTTGAATAGCCTTTGCAATAGCAATTGCAGGAAAAACGTGTCCTCCTGTTCCTCCTCCGCTGATTATGACTCTGACAGGTTTCATGGAAGTAGTATTAATTATTTACTTTTTATGTTGGGATATAGAACTGACAATTGACAGCCAGCTAACCGAATAATTATTCGGGTCAATTGAAAAGGGTTGTATCAGGTGATTGCAGCAGGAATTTCTTGTCTGCTCTCATCTGCTTTTTCTAGTTCTTCCGGATTATATACACTTCTGCTGATGCTTAGAATTATGCCTATTGTAAGGCAGGTAAACAAGGTAGAAGTTCCTCCCATACTTACCAGAGGAAGAGGCTGTCCCGTAGTTGGAAATAAACTCACTGCAACGCCCATATTGATGATTGCCTGAAAGACAAGGAGAAATGAAAGTCCCAGTGCCGCGAGACCCCCGAAGTGGCGCGGGCATCGCACAGAAAACCGGATAGTTCGAAACAGTAGTATCAGGTAGAGCAACAATAGCCCGATACCACCTATCAGTGATCCATACTCTTCAATGATAAATGCATAGATCATATCGGAGTAGGGGTGGGGAAGGAAATTCCGCGAAGTGCCGGTTCCCGGCCCTTTTGGAATCAGTCCTCCTTCATAAATCGCATACTTGGCGAGATCTGCCTGGTAGTTTCCTTCGGATTCTTTGTTGAAAACGCTTTTAATCCTGTTTTTCCATGTGGTATAACGTGGCAATGCTTCTTCCGGGGCGAATTCTCCAATGGCAATGATGAGCAGGATACCCGCTACCGCCGCCAGCAATAATTTGCCCATGTGTCTCAACGGAACACCTGCAATGAACATGATGATCAGCGAGACACATCCGATCATTGCAGCAGTTGAAAAATTAGCCGGTAGTATGAGCCCGCAGATAACCAGGACTGGCAGCAGCACGGGCACTACCCCTTTTCTGAAATCGTGAAGCAACTCTCTTTTTTGATTTAGCATTCGGGCCAGATATACCATTAGCACGACTTTGGCAAAATCACTGGTCTGGAACGTAAGGTCTAAACCGGGTATCTTTATCCACCGGTCGGCGCTGTTGTAATTGGAGCCGAAGAGGAGAGTGAAAAGTAGTAACCCCGCAGCAACCCAAATAAGCAGTTGCGAAAGTTTTGAGAAATACCGGAAATGTATCTTGTGCACAACATACATCAATACAAAGCCGATGATAATCATCAGTGAGTGCTTGAGCAGGAATGATAGGCTGTTCCCATGCGACCTGTATGCAAGAGTAGAAATGGCGCTATAAACGGCGAGGATGGACATCAGTGAAAGGAAAAATGTCACCATCCAGATCACCCGGTCGCCCTGCAGTCTATTGAGTAATGATTTTACCAAGCTTTTGTGATACTAGTATTTCTTTACAAACGTCGAACGGCAGCCTTGAACTGGCAGCCCCGATCTTCATAGTTCTCAAACAGATCGAAACTTGCGCAGGCTGGCGATAAAAGAACGACATCGCCTTGGCGACCGAGATCATACGATGTAAGAACAGCCATATCGGCAGAGGTAACATCAATGATTGTTTCTACCACTCCGGAAAAAGCTTTACGGATTTTAGAACTATCCTTTGTAAGACATACGATTGCTTTCACTTTTGATTTTACAAGCGGAAGAAGTTCACTGTAGTCATTTCCTTTGTCTTGTCCTCCGGCGATCCACACGATGGGCTTATCAAAACTCTCCAGCGCATACCAGGCAGAATTGACATTGGTGGCCTTGCTGTCATTGATAAACATGATGCCATTCACATTAGATACAAATTCGAGGCGGTGTTCAAGGTTTTCAAAATTCTCAAGACTCTCACGGATGATTTCCTTTCTGAGATCAAAGATGCAAGAGACCATTCCGGCTGCCATACTGTTTCGCAAATTGTGTTTGCCCTGCAATGCTAAGTCGGTAATTTTCATAGTGAATTGGTTTTGGTTGATATGAATAGTAAAATGTTCGCCGTGTATATATGCCCCCTCAGATCCTTCTCTGATATGCTTTTCCCTGATACTAAAAGGATAAAGACGAGAGGATATATTCATTGAGGAAAGCGTTTCAATAGTTATCGGGTCGTCTGCACTGTATATGAAAGAATCGGCAGGTGTTTGGTTCTGTACGATCCTAAACTTGGACCTGATGTAATTAGAAAACTGATATTCGTACCGGTCGAGATGATCCGGCGTGATGTTGGTTAGTACAGCAACATCAGCTTTAAAATCATACATATTATCGAGCTGAAAACTGCTGAGTTCGAGCACATAATAATCGAATGATTGTTCGGCTACAAGGCGGGCAAAACTCTGTCCGATATTTCCGGCAATCCCAACCCTTAAACCCGCATTTTTTAGAATATGATATGTAAGGGCAGTGGTAGTTGTTTTTCCGTTTGATCCTGTGATGCAAATCTTTTTTGCATTAGTGTAACGACCGGCGAATTCTATTTCCGAAATGATAGGGATACCTTTGTTTTTGATCGCCTGAATCAGCTCGGTTTTATCGGGAATACCAGGACTTTTTATGACTTGATCAGAAGCGAGTATAAGATCAGCACTGTGTTTCCCTGTCTCGAACGGAATATCATACTTTTTGAGATCGGCGATGTAAGTCTCTTTCAATTCTCCCTTATCCGAAAGAAAGACATCGAAACCTTGTTTACGCGCCAGTATGGCAGCACCGGTACCGCTTTCACCTCCTCCTAATATAATGATCTTTTCTCCGGGCATTAACGAGTTTTAAGGGTGATGACAGTGATTATCGCGAGCATAATACCGATGATCCAGAATCTGGAAACTATCTTGGACTCATGGTATCCGAGCTTCTGATAGTGATGATGAAGTGGTGACATCAGCAGAATTCGCCTGCCAGTCCCATAGCGTTTGCGTGTGTATTTGAACCACGAAACCTGCAGCATTACTGACAGGTTTTCTACGAGAAAAATGCCGCAGAGTACCGGAATGAGCAACTCTTTACGAATGGCGATAGCGAACGTAGCAATCACCCCGCCGAGTGCCAGACTGCCGGTATCACCCATGAATACTTGAGCCGGATATGAATTGTACCAAAGGAATCCAACACATGCGCCGACAAAAGCAGCGATGAAAATAGTCAGTTCACCGCTGTGTGGTATATACATAATGTTGAGGTAGTCAGCAAAAATGTAGTTACCTGAAACGTAAGCAAGGATGGCGAGTGTTACTCCAATTATGGCGCTGGTACCGGTGGCCAATCCATCAATTCCATCGGTGATATTGGCACCATTTGATACGGCGGTGACGATCACCACAACTACAATGGTGAAAATTATCCAGAGAGTAATTTCATTTTCCCAATTATCAGGGACAAGCCAGGCATAATTGAATTCATTGCCCTTCACAAATGGAATAGTGGTCTTGAGTGATTTTTCCTCCTGCCAAACCGAAGGATCATTCGCCATATTTGCCGTATTGAACGATGCCTGATCTGAGCTTATTTTTTCTTTGATCATTACATTATCATTCCAGTAAAGCATACTGGCAACAATTACCCCTACACCTACCTGGCCGATAATCTTGGAAGTGCCGGCAAGTCCTTGCTTGTCTTTTTTGAATACCTTTATATAATCATCCAGAAATCCGACGAAACCGAGCCACACGGTGGCGATGAGCATAGTAAGGATATAAATGTTGTTGAGGTTGGCAAAGAGAAGTGTAGGAATGACTATCGCACCGAGAATGATCAGCCCTCCCATAGTCGGAGTTCCTTTTTTTTCAAGCTGGCCTTCAAGACCGAGGTCGCGGATTGATTCGCCGACTTGTTTTCTCCTTAGCCATGCAATCAGGCGTTTGCCGAATATCATGGAGATTGTCAGTGAAACAATCACGCTCAATGATGCACGGAAGGAGATGTATTGAAAAAGCCCTGCACCGGCTATGTCGTAATGTTTGTCGAGGTATGTAAAAAGGTGATACAACATTACTTGTCAAGTATTTTTAATGTTTCTGCCGCTACCTCATAATCGTCAAAAGGCATTTTCCTTCCTTTTACCTCCTGATATTTTTCGTGACCTTTTCCGGCGAGTAGAATAATATCTCCTGCGCTTGCCAACGTGCAGGCGATTTTGATAGCCTCTCTCCTGTCGGTCACTGCCAGCGTTTTTTTTGTGAGTACCGGATTCAACCCTTTTTTCATTTCACTGATGATGCTTTCAGGATCCTCGTTTCTTGGGTTATCACTCGTAAGCACCACGCGATCGCTCATTTCTGCTGCAATTCTTGCCATCTCCGGTCTTTTTTCGCGATCCCTGTCTCCGCCGCACCCTACAAGTGTGATCACTTTCTCGTTGCCAGTACGGATTTCACTGATGGTACGCAATACATTCTGAAGTGCATCGGGAGTATGTGCATAGTCCACTACTGCCGTGATGTGCTGAGAGGTAGTGATATGCTGGAATCGCCCATCCGGCGCTTCAAGTGTTGACAGGCGTGTGAGCACTTCTGTTTTATCCATCCCTAACTCCATCGCGGCAGCATACACCCCCAGAATATTATAAGCATTGAAACCCCCGATAAGTCGGGTGTACACGTCCTGATTGTCAATCAAAAGGTGGAGACCGGTGAATCCATTTTCGAGCACCTTTGCTTTATAATCAGCCATACTTTGCAGGGCGAAGAGTTTTACTTTTGCCCGGCAGTTCTGTACCATTATTTCGCCGTTCCTGTCGTCGTGATTAATGATTGCAAATGCTGATGAGGGTAGCGAATCAAACAATAGCTTTTTTGCTTTGATATACTCGTTGAATGTTTTATGATAGTCGAGATGATCATGGGTGATGTTGGTGAAAATGGCTCCTGTAAATTTTATTCCCGCCACGCGGTTCTGATGAAGGGCGTGTGATGAAGCTTCCATGAAACATAATTCGCATCCGGCATCCACCATATCCGCCAACATACTGTTCAGTGATACAGCATCTGGTGTGGTATGAGTTGAAGCAACCTCTTCACGGTTTATTTTGTTGACTACGGTGGAAAGCAAACCGGCCTTTTTTCCGAGATCAATCGCAAGCTGATATAGAAGTGTGGCAGTGGTGGTTTTACCGTTTGTCCCAGTAACTGCAATGACCTTTATTTTTTCCGATGGGTTATCAAAAAAATTAGAAGCGATAAACCCCAACGCTTCGGAAGAATTGTTTACAGTGATATAAGTAATGTTCTCTGATACAATCTCCGGTATTCTTTCACAAACAATGGCAGAGGCTCCTGAAGCTATGGCGTTCTGTATGTATTTGTGCCCGTCAGTCTGTACGCCTTTTACTGCAACAAAAAGACTAAATGGATTTACTGCCCGCGAATCCATGGTAACTGATTCGATGGGGACATTAACAGATCCTGTCACTTCAATTATCCGCGCCCTGTATAATATGTCTTTAAGCAGCCTCATGAAAGTTCAATAAGGATATTTGGGTTCGACTTTACTTGGGTTCCGGGCTGAACGGACTGTCTTTTCACTGTCCCGACTCCTGTTGCATGAACATTCATACCCTGATTTTCGAGGAGATAAATAGCGTCTTGAAGCCCCATACCGATAACATTTGGCACCAGATTTTTGGAAATTGTTCGTGGTGTTGTTTTAACCGACCCGATATTTGATGCAGTATTGATCCATTCACTTTTGTTTTCTTCCTCAACTGGAATATTGAGGCCTCTGAATACGGTTAGGAGATCTTTTGAAGAACCGCTCTTTGAAACAAGGATTTTCTTTTGCGCAATTGCGACCGAATCAACATTCGGTTCAGGAGCATGAAATTCTATTTGAGTGGAATAGATCTTGTCGGCAAGTTCTTTAAACACCGGTGCAGCCACGGTGCTTCCGTAATACACACCGCTGCGGGGGTCGTGAACGACAACAATGCATGAGTACCTTGGATTCTCTGCAGGAAAATATCCTACGAAAGAGGCTCGATACCGGTTGAGTTGATATGAACCGGATTCGTTGATCCACGCAGTCCCTGTTTTTCCGGCAACTTTGTATGGAGAGGATTTGAAAACATAATCAGCTGTTCCTCCTTTTTCCATTACTCCTTCCATCATTTTTTTACACTGACTGATCGTCTCTTTTTTACAGATATTTTTATGGAGTATCACAGGGTCAGTTTTTTCAATGACCTTTCCGTTTTTCTTTATTTCCTGGACAAACTGTGGTTGAACATATTTCCCGTCGTTTGCAATGGCATTGTAAAGACAAAGCGTCTGGAGCGGGGTGTACTGTGTTTCGTATCCTATGGCTAATTGGGTGAGCGATAATCCACTCCATCCCTTGTCGGTAGTTTTGGAGTAGAGGAGAGGATTGGGTTCTCCCGCAAGATTGATCTGCAGCCGGTCTCCGATGCCAAACGAATGAAGTTTATCGAGAAATTGCTGCGGTTTTTTCTCAAAACATTTTTTTACAAACTTGGCAGTTCCGATGTTGGAAGAAACCTCGAAAACCTGTTCAGCAGTGAGAATTCCATGCCCTCCTTTGTCCCAGTTGGAGTCCTTCATCGGCTTGCCGTAGAAATAGACAATACCGTTTCCTGTATTCACTGTATCTTCCAGAGAGATCATTCCTTCATCAAGGCACGCCATCAGGCTGGCAAGCTTCATAGTGGATCCGGGCTCAACACTTTGCGAAATGGCATAGTTGAGCCGTTCTTCGTAGCCACCTGTTTCTGGATTTTGCCCTAGGTTGGCAATAGCGCGGACATAGCCCGTTTCCACTTCCATCAGAATAGCACAACCCCATGCTGCATTGTGCTGAATGAGTTGTCGCTCCAGTGCTGCATGAGCAACATCCTGCAGGTGTACATCAATGGTTGCTACGATGTCGCATCCGGCTTCCGGTTCAACAATGAACTCATCGGACATAGGTGCCCAGATACCACCGGCGATTTTTTTCTGTAACTGTTCACCTTTTTTGCCGGACAGCAGATCATTGTACGCAAGTTCAAGCCCTACTTTGTTTTCTTCTCTCTCCAGCCCGACGGTTCTTGCAGCCAGTGATCCAAAGGGTTTCGTTCGCCTGTTCTTTTCGATAAAAATGAAACCACTTTTGCTTTTGCCTAGCCTGACAAAAGGGAATGACTTGATTTGTTGTAATTGATTGTAATCAATGTGATCAATGATCTTTTTGTACCGGTCTTTTTCTTTGATCGCACCTCTGATCAGAGCCTTGTATTCAGTAGCTGTGCGGTCACCTGTAAGGCGTGAAAAGCAGAGGGATAGAGAATCAACTTTTGAATTGAAGAGCGCCTTGTTAAAAGCTGCCTGACTGTCCCACCGGATTTCATATTCCGGTACACTGGTCGCCAGCAGACTTCCGTCGCTGGATATTATCTGACCACGGGTAGGATAAATATCGTTTATTTTATATGTAAAATTCTGGGCAAGTTCATTTGCTTTCTGACTGGGAATTGCCTGAAGTAAAAAGACGCGGACAATGATCGCCATACTGATTACGATGATGCCTGCAAACACCATGTATGCTTTGTTTGCTATGTCTTTTTCATTATTCATTCTCCGCTCATGAATCCTTTTTGTACATCAATGATTTGTGGGGGTGTGCGTAGTTCTTTCAGCCCCATTGCTTCTATATTGGTTGCGACATTACTCTGCTGTTTTTTTGTTTCCAGTTCGCTCATTGTTGTGTTGAATTGTGAGCGGAGTTCATTCAGTTCATGCCCTTTTTTGGTGATATCACGCTGGGTATTTTCAAAGAAGTACATCAGCGAGATGTGCAGGATGAATAGTACAGCGAGGAAGGTGATGAATGGAAGGTGATCAATGAGTCCTTCCTTAGTGAGGAATTCGCCATTGAGAATTTTACTAATTGATCCGGCGAAGCGCTTTTTCCTGCCTACTTTTTTTGCAGAAACAACAGTACTCTCGACATCTTTTTCAGATGGTATTTCCCTATAGGTATTCATTCAATCGTAGAGTGTTGCAGGGTTAAGTCTGCAATCACAGCAGGATGGCCTGGTTAATATTTTACTTCTATTTTCTCTGCGACACGCATTTTTGCACTGCGTGCGCGGGTATTTTCACTTATTTCTCTTTCACCCGGTATTACCGGTTTGTTCTGTAGCATTTTCAGTGGCCGGATCAGGTTTCCGAAAAAATCCTTTTCCGGCTTTCCTTCGAAATTCCCGGTTTTCATAAAGTTTTTTACCAAGCGGTCTTCTAATGAGTGGTAGCTAATCACTACCAATGTTCCTCCGGGCTTCAACACGTCTGCGGCACTTGTTAGCAACTCTTTCAGCACATCCAGTTCTTCGTTCACTTCTATTCGCAGTGACTGGAATACCTGCGCGTAGAATTTGTGCTCTTTACCTCTCTGTGCAAACCGCCCGATAATTGTCATCAATTCTGTGCTTGTCCTAATCGGGCGATCCAGAATGATCGTTCGGGCTATTTTATGCGGTTTTTCAACTTCACCATATTCCCTCAGTATTCTCACGAGCTCTTCTTCTGTATAGGTGTTAAGCACACGCTCAGCGGTGAGCTTCCTGTTCATGTCCATCCTCATATCGAGCGGGGCATCAAACCGAATGGAGAATCCACGGTCACCAGAGTCGAACTGGTGACTGCTTACTCCGAGGTCGGCGAGGATACCGTCCACCTGTTGGTGCCCTAAGCTTCGAAGCCGGTTTTTCAAATACCGGAAGTTTTGATTCACCAGCATGAAACGCGGGTCGTCAATGCTGTTTGATCTTGCTTCCGGGTCTTGGTCTATTCCGATGAGGAATCCCTCTTCGATGTATTTCAATATTTCGCGTGAATGACCACCTCCACCAAAAGTGGCATCCACGTAAACCCCGCCGGGTTTTATTTTGAGAGCATCTATCGCCTCCGCTAGTAAAACGGGCTGATGGTATTTCTGCTCACTCATTGTTCAGCCCGTTTGCCGCATCAACCGGTTGTTTTTTGGTCTATATCTTTTCTCACTTCTTCAGCAAGGGCACCGAAATCAAAATCCTCGTCGAGAATTTCTTTTCTGTAATTAGCGCTACTCCACACGTCCATTTTTTCTCCGAGTCCCGTAAGGATGAGTTCGTTGTTTCTTTTCAGGTCAACTTCGGCGTACTCAAGGAGGATTGATGGTATCAGCAACCGACCGGCAGTATCCAGTTCAACGAGGGTTGCCCCTTTCATGAATTTCCTCTGGAAAAGCTGGTGCTTCTGGTTGTAGCGACTAAGGCGGCTCATTTCCTCATTCACCTTGTCCCACTCTGGTTTTGGGTAGAGTACAAGACATCTCGAAAAAATATCACGGTTGATTACAAGGCCATGGTGAATCAGGTTTTCGAGTTGCTTTCGGAAACGGGCAGGAAACATCATCCGACCTTTTAGATCGACTTTGCAGTGATGTTCTCCGAGTAGGTTCAGCATGGGTGATTGCCTTAGTCGGGCACGAAAATATAAGAAGTTTACCACTTTCTACCACAAATAATCATTTTTTACCTGTTTGTTGAAAAATGAGTGACCCTATTGTTGGATAAAATTTTTAGCTTTATTTTGTTTAATAGTAATTATATGTGATTTTGTGGCTTATTTTATTTGGTGGTAAATTGTGGGGGATAATTGTTGGTACTGAAAAATTGTAGAATGAGAGGGCGAAGAGGATGACAGAAATAGTGAATGCATTTCTGAAGATACTTTCGTTGGTTATTCTCGTGTATGCTGGACAACGCCGATTTGTAAATACCTTACATTCGCATCGAATCAATACCGATGGAAGGCGATATATGGATTATCAATTAAAAGAAGAAGGGACGTTTCGTTACATAGAAGAAGGCGATGGAAAGCCGATAATACTTCTTCATGGTTTGTTTGGTGCACTGAGTAATTTTCGCGAAGTGGTCGGACATTTTTCTCATACATACAAGGTAGTGATCCCCATGCTACCTCTTTATTCTATGCCGGTATTGACAACCGGTGTGAAGCCTATCGCGAATTTTCTCGCTGACTTTATTCAGTACAAGAAATTTGAAAATATTAACCTTCTGGGCAATTCACTTGGAGGGCACGTTGCGCTGATTTACTGCAAGGAACATCCGGCGCGTGTGAGTTCACTTATTCTTACTGCAAGCAGTGGATTGTATGAAAATGCCTTTGGATCCACATTTCCGAGAAGAGAAGACAGGGAGTTTATCCGTAAAAAAGTGGCTGTGACATTTTATGATCCAAAACATGCGACTGATGAATTGGTTGAGGAGTGCTTTAATGTGGTCAATGACAGAAACAGAGTTCTGAGGATACTGGCGCTTGCAAAGAGCGCTATACGTCACAATATGGCAAAGGATCTTCCGCAAATGAAAATGCCCACCTGCCTGATCTGGGGAAGAAATGACACCATTACACCGCCGGAGGTAGCCGAAGAGTTCCATCAACTACTAACGAATTCATCTCTTTTCTGGATTGATGAATGCGGGCATGCTCCCATGATGGAGCACCCTGCATTATTTAACTCTATCCTTGAAGGCTGGATGAAGGAAAAGAGAGTGTGATTTCATTCGGCAATAATGAAATTATTTGAGCCGATTTATTGACTATGATTATTAAAGACGCAGAATTTATTTCAAGTGCGGTGAGTATTTCTGCCTGTCCCGCGCCTGACTTGCCGGAGTATGCTTTCATTGGTAGGTCGAATGTCGGAAAAAGCAGCCTGATCAATATGCTTGTCAATAAAAAGGGGCTTGCCAAAATTTCGGCAACTCCCGGCAAGACGAGGACAATCAACCATTACCGGATCAGTGCGACCACCGGAACTTGGTATTTAGCAGACCTTCCAGGTTATGGATACGCGAAGATTTCGCAGTCGGAGAGGAAAAAATGGGAGAGATTTGTGAGGAATTATCTAAGAATGCGCGAAAGCCTGATTTGTACGTTTGTGCTGGTTGACTCACGCCTTGCCCCACAGAAAATTGATCTTGAATTTATGTTGTGGATGGGGGAGCAGGGACTTCCTTTTGCCATTGTATTTACTAAATGGGACAAACTTTCTGTGTCAGAAAAGGAAAAATGCACCTGGATATACAAAGAGAAAATTCTCGAATACTGGTCTGAGATGCCGAATTATTTTCTGAGTTCTGCTGAAGAGCACTATGGAAAAAAGGAAATGCTGGATTTTATTGAAAATACCGGCAGTGCATTTTCATGATCCGGCTATTCCTTTCCCTTATTTATGTGAGCCGGAAATATTGAGTTTCTCTGCATAATAGCCACAGAAGTCGCGCATAGCGGATGCCATTTTCGATTCGCCGGTAGCACGCTCAAAATTGTCAGCAAGAGTGAGGATTGTCTGGTGAACAAAAAATTTCATTTCTTCCACTTCCATTTCTTTTGTCCATAGATCAATGCGCATTGCATTGCGATTCTCTTTATCCCATAGTGAGAGGATCATGGCCTTTGCTGTGGAGGTACCCACGCCTGCATCGTTTGCAGACCACTCAATTTTTTCGGGTATATTATTTTCATCAAGTGATACATTGATGTTGATATTGGATGAACGCATAATTATTATTGATCAGATATAGGGTTTATAGTCTTTGAGAATTTTCTGGTAATCATTTTCCATTAGCAATTGCTGGAAGGTTACCTCAGGGTGGGCTTTCATGTAGGCTCGAATAAAATTCAGCCCCATCCAAATGCCCAGTTGCGGGGGAGAGGATTGCGGAATATTTTCTGCATTGGTAAAAGGGCCATAGTCAAACCATTTTTTATTCGTGCTGAATTTTGTTCCAAACATAATTTTTTCGTTTGCCAGCTCTTTCCACGTATTCTTTTCATTCTTTTCTGCCCATTTTGCCTGGACAGAAGACCAGTTCATTATGATGGAGTCTTGGACATCTGGGAGCAGTGCATGAGTGATATACATCATTTTACCGTGGTGCATGAGCATAGTCAGCAGGTTCGGGTCTTTGCCTGTTGCATCTGCTCTTTCACATTTATGCCAGACAAAGTTTTTTATAGCATTGCAAACAGCATATTCCTGTTTCATATCTTCCTTTATATATTGGGGAAAAAGCTCTGAGGCCAGTTTTCCCACAATGGGGTTCTCTGCTCCGAGAAAATAATCGAGGCCGACAGCCAATACACTATCAGTTGAATAGGCGCTGTAATTGAACCCTGAATTCATATAGATCACACCTGGTACTATTGAATCTGGAAAGAAGTGATTCCATCTCTTCAGTCCGTTTTCAAAAGTATGGTTCATATCGCTAATGACTTCGTCGGTATAGATTTTTTTAATCTCCTGTTCGAGTAGTGCAATATCCGGGTAGGTCACAAAATCTCTGAGAATTGCAGTAGTAGAATCGTTTTCGCAGGGGCCGACCTGAAGAATCAACTCTACAAAATCGCAATAGAATGATCCATAGTCGTGGTACAATTGCTGCCGGAGGGCGATAGGATTTGAAAAGTCTGCATTGAATAGGTCGAGGTCGAAGCGGCGTGCGGTAAATGGTATTATTTTCCCCGATACATCCACTTTTTTTATCGGATCATTGTCGCAGGCACAGAATATGCATAGGCAGATAAAAACAGGTATGTAATATTTCATCGGCAAAAGATTCCTAAGTTTGTCGCCAAAGAGTGCAATTTTAGGACAGTTAAACTTTACTTTATGAAAAAAAATTCTATTCTAACCATTGTTTTACTGGCAGGTCTTGCGGCAGCGGCTCAGACATCTAAGTTCAAAATTGCTTTTAGGGTGAGTCCCAATCTTTCTTGGGCCAAACCCGACGACAACAATATTGAGTCTGGAAAAACCGTATTTCGCTTTGGATACGGTGTGATGCTTGACAGAATGTTTTCAGACAATTATGCTTTCGGCACCGGCTTTGAAATTTGCCAGACGGGCGGTATGCTTGTTTACAAAGGGAGTGGAAAGGTGAATAATGAAGACAGAATATGGGAAACTACCCGCACCTATAATACTAAGTATATTGAGATACCTCTCACATTGAAATTGCGCACCAATGAAATTGGGTATATCACTTATTGGGGACAATTCGGTTTGGGGCTTGGCTTTAATATCCGTTCTCGCGCAGATGAAAAAGTGGACTACCTGCTTGACCGTGTGAGTCAAGATGGAGTTTGGAGTTGGCAGGCGAGCAACAACGAGAACCTCA
>JADLBA010000071.1 GCA_020848015.1 Crocinitomicaceae bacterium
AAGAAAACGGAAGCGCGGAGGATCGGAAACGAAGTTTTTCTTTTTCAGAAGCCTCAAATTCAGGTGTGCCTGCAAAAAGCGGTTGTTGGATGTTTTGAAAATCCCTACTGTATTATCTTCGACAGATGACAGTTTTTAGATGAAATACAGTTATTGGAAATTTCTTATCGGATAATTTTTTTCTTCCGGAATGAAGGGGCGCACAAAAACTCTTTTCTTTGTACTTATGACAAAAGAAGAAAAGATCAGTGGCTTTGATCCGAATGCTGCGGGTCTAAAAGATGCAACCATTTTTGGCCTCCCATTTACCCCCGATGAAGCAGATATTGTGTTGCTCCCGGTTCCGTGGGAAGTGACAGTAAGTTATGGTAGCGGTACATCCGAAGGACCTGCACATATTCTCGAGGCATCGTTTCAAATTGACCTCCATCACGAAGAATTCCCGGATCTCTGGAAGGCAGGCATTGCCATGGCCGATCTTCCCGAAGATATGCTGATGAGGAGTACTGCCCTGCGGACAATGGCTTTAAACATTATTGATAGCTGGGAAGATGGCGTGGATGTGAGCAACGATCCTGTCGCCCGAAAGTCTCAAGAAGAAATCAACTCGGAATGTGAGAAGATGAACCAATGGGTGCAACAGGCAGTGGCGGGTTTGCTCGATCAGGGAAAACTCGTTGGCCTTGTCGGCGGCGATCACAGCACTCCATTAGGATATTTCAGAGAACTGGCGAATCGTTATCCTTCGTTCGGTATTCTTCATATTGATGCTCACATGGACCTGAGAATTGCGTATGAAGGATTTCAGTACTCGCACGCCTCGGTGATGTACAATGCGCTACAACTCCCCCAACTCACTCATCTTGTACAGGTAGGACTAAGGGATTATTGCGCAGCAGAAGCAGAGATGGCTGAAAGAGAATATGCACGGGTGAAAGTATTCAGTAATACTTCTCTTAAACGCGGACGTTTTGAAGGTGAGAACTGGAGAGCACTATGCGAACGTATCGCCGACTCCCTTCCCGAATTCGTACACATCAGTTTCGATATTGACGGCCTGGATCCCACACTCTGCCCCAACACAGGCACTCCTGTTCCTGGTGGGCTTTCTTTTGAGGAGGCAACCTATCTTTTATCCATGTTAAACATGAAAAGAAAAAAGATCATTGGGTTCGACCTTGTAGAGGTTGCTCCCGGACTAAATGAATGGAACGGGAATGTAGGCGCAAGAATGCTGTTTCACCTTTGTGGCGTACTTGCCCGCTCGAATGGGAAAATAGGTTGACTATATTGTTTCGATGACAATTTTTTTTCTTTGTTATCCGTGAACGATGAATTTTTTTTTATTTTTGCTTTTGATTAGTTCAAAATGACAAATATTTCTATTCACTTCTTGACCTGTTGTTGTTGCGAGAGCAAGACATAGGCGAATAGTGGACAGATAAAAGATAGCTAATACCCTTTATTTATATAGTAAGCTCCACTAATGTGGGGCTTTTTTTTTAACCGAAAAAGTATAGGAATGATATCGTTCAACAGTTGGGATGTAGAGTTTGAGGCGCGTCTTGCTGAAATAGGTAGCCGTGTGGGTGGTACCCCTTTGCTTCCAGTGCGGCAGCTCTTCCGAAAACAAGGAGTCGAAATTCTGGCAAAGGCAGAGTGGGAGCAACTTTCAGGAAGTGTTAAGGTGCGCGCTGCTTTTAGCATCATTAAACATGCCGTAGAAAGCGGTGAACTGCACTGCGGGAAACATCTGTTAGATGCTACCAGTGGCAATACCGGTATTGCATACGCGAGCAGTTGCGCCGCACTACATATTCCAGTAACGCTCTGCCTTCCTGAAAATGCCTCCGAGACCAGAAAACAGATATTGCGCACACTTGGTGTGGAGTTGATCTATACCAGCCCATTTGGGGGAACGGATGAAGCACAAGAAGTGGCATTAGACCTTGCTGCAAAACTTCCGGAAAAATACTATTACGCTGACCAGTACAAAAACGAATACAATTGGCGTGCACATTATTTGACTACCGCTGAAGAAATTATTGCCGAGGCTCCTTGGATTACTCATTTTGTTGCGGGTCTTGGCACTACGGGAACTTTTACCGGAACGGGAAAAAAACTTCGCCAACTAAAAAAAGAAATTGAGTTGGTGGCATTACAACCGGATATCGCACTTCACGGCCTTGAAGGATGGAAACATCTCGAATCGGCTGCGACTCCAAAAATATTTGATGCATCACTCGCCGACCGGATATTAGAAGTGAGTACCGAAGAAGCGCATACACTCATCAGGGATGCATGGAAATTCGAAAATATCCGCCTAAGCCCTTCTTCTGCAGCTAATCTCGCAGGAGCTATTAAACTCGCCGTCGAACTTGATGAAGGTACCATTGTTACCATTCTGCCTGACAACGCAGACAAGTATGAGGAAATCAACAGTCATTTTTTTTAAGAGTATGTTATTCCTTTCATCTGCTGCAAAAAATAAAATCATCAGCGAGGCAATCCTTTCCTCTCCCGATGAATGCTGCGGTTTTCTCTTTGGCAGAGAATATAACGAGCATCGCACGATCACCGAAGTTTGTCCGGTTGCCAATGCTAAGGAGGGAGATAAAAAAAGAAAATATGAAATTTTTCCTGTTGACTATCTTAAAGCGGAGAAATATGCGGAGACTAATGGACTCGACCTATTGGGCATATACCATTCTCACCCGAATCATCCTTCGGTACCCTCAGAGCATGACCGCGTAGCTGCTCAACCCTATTGTTCATACATCATTATTTCAGTGACTGATGGAGCGTTTAATACTATCCAATCGTGGCGACTGAACGAAGACTTTCAGTTTGAGGAGGAGACAATAGCAATTACAGAAACACAATAATTTATCTTAGACTATGGCAACGATTATTATTCCCACTCCACTTAGAAAATTCACCGACCGGCGGAACCGGCTTAGCGTGAATGGCAATACTGTAAGAGAAGCGATCGAAGAATTGGCATTCAATTATCCTGATGTCAGAAAACACCTCATTGACGATCATGGAAAGCTGAGAACATTTGTCAATATTTTTGTAAGTGACGACGATATCAGAAACCTAAAGAATGAATACACGCCGCTGTGTAGTGAGGACGTGATCAGCATCATTCCTGCTATTGCCGGCGGAATGGAATAAGTGAAATGAAGAAATGAAATATTTGCGAGATGAGCTATAAAGACATTACATTCAGCAGGGAAGAACTTGCACGGTATAACCGGCACATTATTATTCCTCATTTTGGCATTGAAGCCCAACAAAAATTGAAAGCTGCCAGTGTACTCGTGGTCGGTTCCGGAGGTCTGGGAAGCCCATTGTTACTGTATCTTGCCGCAGCAGGGGTCGGAACGATCGGTATTGTGGACTTTGATGTAGTGGACGAAAGTAACCTGCAGCGTCAGGTATTGTTTGGCATCGAGGATATTGGAAAACCTAAGGTACTTGCGGCAAAGGCTCGTATTGGAAACCTCAATCCTCATGTAAATGTGGTGACACATAATGTACAACTCACCTCGAAAAATGCATTGGAAATTATTGAAAAATATGATGTGGTAGCTGATGGGACGGATAATTTCCCAACGCGCTACCTCGTAAACGATGCCTGTGTGCTCGCTGGTAAACCCAATGTTTACGCATCTATTTTCCAGTTTGAAGGACAGGTTTCCGTTTTTAATTTTACCGGTAATGATGGTGAAAAAGGACCACAATACCGCGACTTATTCCCGGTACCCCCACCTCCAGGCCTAGTACCTAATTGTGCTGAAGGCGGTGTTCTCGGAGTATTGCCTGGCATCATCGGAACACTACAGGCGAACGAAGTGCTCAAGGTCATTACCGGAGTGGGGGAGACGTTGAGCGGCCGCTTTTTTGTGTTCGATGCATTGTCGTTCGATACTCGCACGTTGAAAATTACTAAACGCCCTAATACACCTGCCATCACTGAGTTGATAGACTATGAACAGTTTTGCGGAGTAAAAGCAGCGGAAAGAAAGATCAAAGAGATTTCTGTCGAGGAATTTATTGAATGGCTGCAAGCACCAGAGCAAATTCAGGTAATTGATGTCCGAGAACCTGAAGAATATCGGGAGGTTAATATCGGTGCACTACTGATCCCCCTGGCCTCTGTTTCAGCACAGAAGGAAAAAATTCTTAGAGATAAAAAAGTAGTATTCCACTGCAAGATGGGCGGTAGAAGTGCCAAAGCTATTCGCGAACTGGAAGATCAGTTTGGTTTTGACAACTTGTACAACCTGCGTGGAGGCATCACCGCTTATCTTGAGAGACTCTCTTGAAGCTAAGACCGGAGAAAAGCCCTTAGAAGCCTTTATTTTAACGGATTTGAGGGGCTTTTTATTAACACTGCTGCTACTCTTTGGGTTGCAAAAAAAGACTACTTCATAGCAGTCCTTTGTATATATGGCAGAAAATATTACGCCCTCAAATAGAGTATTTCTTTTGCCGTTTTTACCACATCGGCAACCTGCGGAAGAGCGGCTTCAATCAGCGAAGTAGCAAAGGCAAAAGGTGTGTCGCTCTGTGTGAGCCTTCTGATAGGTGCATCGAGATAATCAAAGGCATTGCGTTGAACACGATAGGCAATTTCAGTGGAAATACTTGCTACCGGCCAGCTCTCTTCGACAATGATAAGGCGGTTGGTTTTTTTTACCGACTGAATAATGGAATCGATATCCATCGGACGGATGGTGCGGAGATCTATTATCTCAGCGGAAATTCCTTCCTTCTCCAATTCAATTCCCGCAGCCATAACCGTTTTCATGATCTTGCCAAATGAAACAATGGTAATATCTGTTCCTTCGCGTTTAATATCGGCCACTCCAATCGGGACAATGTATTCACCGTCCGGCACTAACCCTTTGTCACCATACATTTTTTCTGACTCCATAAATACCACCGGATCATTGTCGCGAATAGCGGCTTTCAACAATCCTTTTGCATCATAGGGATTGGAAGGGGTGATGACTTTGAGCCCCGGAACGTGGGCATAAAATGCTTCAAAACTCTGGCTGTGTGTCGCAGCCAGTTGACCCGCCTGTCCGTTGGGGCCGCGAAAAACAATCGGCACCGGAAACTGACCACCGCTCATCTGAAGCATTTTCGCAGCAGAGTTGATGATCTGATCTGCGGCGAGTATTGCAAAGTTCCATGTCATAAATTCTACAATAGGGCGGAGGCCGTTCATCGCAGCACCAACGGCAATTCCGGCAAAGCCCAGTTCCGCTATCGGCGTATCAATAACACGGCGGGCACCGAACTCATCGAGCATTCCCTTGGAAGCTTTATAAGCGCCGTTGTATTGAGCTACCTCTTCTCCCAGAAGAAAAACGCTTTCGTCGCGGCGCATCTCTTCACTCATCGCCTCACAGATAGCTTCCCTGAATTGTATCTCTCTCATTATTTTTTTTGAATGGACGACAAAAATAGGAAATGCAGGTGAACAAGTGGTAAAAATGTAGCCAACTGTCAGTAGGCCATCACACCATAGTTTCCGGGGCGTTTTATCATATATCATTGTTATGCATTGAATCGGTATCAATTGTTTTTTGAAGCTTATGGATATAAAGAGAAAAATCTGCCAATTCATTCTTAATTTTGCCGCCCGATATAATGAAATTATTTTTTAAATGAAGATACTTGTATGTATCAGCAAAGTCCCTGATACCACTTCTAAAATTGCCTTTACCGATGGAAATACCCATTTTGATGAAAATGGAGTACAGTTCATCGTCAATCCATACGATGAATGGTATGCGCTGGTAAGAGCGCTGGAAATCAAAGAATCTCTTGGCGGAACCGTGACTATAATTTCTGTGGGAGGTGCCGATTATGAACCGGTAATACGCAAGGCTCTGGCCATCGGTGCTGATGATGCGGTGCGTATTAATGCCGACGAAAGTGATTCATTATACATAGCCAGGCAAATTGCCGCCTATTCAAAAGATAAAAGTTTTGATCTTGTTATCTGCGGAAAGGAAACGATCAGCTACAACGGGTCGGTTGTGCCCGGAATGGTGGCTGAATTGCTCGATGTACCTTATATATCGCTTGCCGTCAAACTCGATGTTGCTGGTGATATGGCTACAGTGGAACGCGAAGTTCCCGGTGGGATTGAAGTGATAGAAGCAAAGTTACCTCTCGTTCTTAGTGCTGCGAAAGGAATGGCCGAACAACGTATCCCCAATATGAGGGGCATTATGGCGGCGCGTTCCAAACCGCTGGACGTGGTTGAACCTGTTGATGCAACCGTTACCACCTCCGTTAAAGGCTATTCACTCCCGCCGGCAAAAGGTGCAGTAAAAATGATCGCCCCGGAAAATGCCGGAGAATTGATCCGTTTGCTGCATGAAGAAGCGAAAGTGATCTGATAAAATTTTTTTAAAAAAAGAAAAAAGTAAAATGTCAATACTCGTTTTTGTAGATCATCACCACGGAAAGTTTCCGAAAGGAAGCCTTGAAGCGGTGAGTTATGCGGCAAAACTTGCCGGAAATACCGGTACCGACTGTGTAGCACTTACCTATGGAAAGCCGGAAGATACCGGAGTTATAGGCAGGGCTGGCGCAAAAAAAGTGCTAGTATCGGACAGCCTTTCTTCGTCTGACTCTCAGCAGCTCTGCCGGGTGATTATTGCTGCGGCCAATGCCGTGAACGCCAATACCGTTGTTTTCTCACATGATGTTACGGGAAAGCTCGTAGCGCCCCGCGTCGCTGCGCGGCTTGATGCCGGCATTGTTCCCGGAGTCACTACTATTCCTGATACTAACGGAGGATTCAGCGTTCACAAGAATGTGTTTTCCGGGAAAGCGATAGCAGAAATGACCATCCTCTCTGAGAAAAAAGTACTCACTGTAATGCCAAATTCTTTCGGGGTAACTACTACTGGAGCAGAAGTGCCGCCAGAGGTGTTTTCTGCCGACCCCGGATCCGCCGGTGTCCGTGTAAAAGAACTGAGGGCAGAAAGTGATTCCGGAGGTATTCCGCTGCCGGAAGCTGAATTGGTAGTCAGCGCAGGGCGAGGTCTCAAAGGCCCCGAAAATTGGGGTATCATTGAGGAACTTGCAAAGGAACTGGGAGCTGCTACCGCCTGTTCACGACCGGTTTCTGAT
>JADLBA010000072.1 GCA_020848015.1 Crocinitomicaceae bacterium
AGTTATCCCATCGCGGTTACCATCACCTTAAGCTGGACGCATCGTGATACCCTATACCTCATCAAGCCCTAAATTTTAGGTGCAGTGCCTACCCAATTTTGTAACTCATTGATATTACTCGCCTTAATCGTTTTTATTGGTGAAGTCAGGAAAACAGGGGATGCTGTAAAAGCAGGCGAATCGGTAGCATTCATCGGCGACTCCGGCGACCACAGCGAAGTATCTCACCTGCATTTTGAATTATGGCAAGATGGTTTGCCCGTCAATCCGACGGACTACCTTACGGTGGGTCAGTGAGAGAAATTATTCCTCTACGTAAATCTCGAAATCGGTCAGTGCAACAAACTGTTCAATGCGGTCATTAATCTCGTCGCGGGTAATCTCAAACAAACGTTCGGGACCAAATTTTTCGCAGGTAAAAGATGCCATAGCACATCCTACGATAACTGCGCGCTTCATGTTTTCAAATGAGATATTTTGCGATTGGGCAAGATATCCGATAAATCCACCGGCAAAAGTATCTCCCGCTCCTGTCGGATCAACCACTTCTTCCAGTGGCAGTGCGGGGGCGAAAAAGATATTGTGCTTGTCAAAAAGAAGCGCGCCGTGTTCGCCTTTCTTAATAATTACATAGCGAGGCCCGAGGTCAAGGATTTTTCGTGCAGCTTTTACCAGTGAATACTCTCCTGCGAGTTGCCTGGCTTCCTCATCATTGATTGTCAGCACGTCAATTTTTGCAATGACCTTCAGCAATTCATCCATGGCGATATTCATCCAGAAATTCATAGTATCCAGCACTACTAATTTCGGACGCGCAGGAATCTGGTCAATCACCCGCATTTGTACATCCGGAGCGAGGTTGCCCAGCATCAGAAAATCGGGAGTGCTGTATGACGGGGGAACTACCGGGTTAAAGTTTGCCAGCACATTGAGTTCGGTCACTAAGGTATTTCTTGAATTCAGGTCGTAGTGGTACTTGCCTGCCCAGAAAAAAGACTTTTCCCCCTTCTTGATCTGCAATCCCTGCTGGTCAATTCCCTTTTCATTCATTTCATTCAGCACAGCGACGGGGAAATCATCGCCTACTACGGAGATCAGTCCGCAGCTCTTGGTGAAATGACAAGCAGCGAGAGCAATATAGGTAGCAGCGCCACCAATGACTCTTTCTTTTTTTGCAAAAGGAGTTTCGATAGAGTCGAAGGCAACGGTACCGACAGTGATGAGATTCATGAATTTTTTTTGCAAAGATATTGTCTCTTTGAGACTGAAATCGTAATATTGCACCCCTTTATAAACACCCCCTACCCCTGATATCCGGTGCTCAATCCGGTAATGACGGATGACTGTAGAAGAAGAGGAGTTAGCTGCAGCAAAATCACTTGGAAAACTCCATTGATTTCGCTGAAAGTCTTCACTCCCTAGTAGCTCAGTCGGTTAGAGCACATGACTGTTAATCATGGGGTCCCTGGTTCGAGCCCAGGCTGGGGAGCGACAAGGCTGCAGAAATGCAGCCTTGTTTTTTCTAAATATGCTAAAAACTCTCTTTCCCGTTTATCTGGTCAGAGTTCGTTCGAGTGGAATCCCTATCAGGGGGTCGGGTAGCTGATGATAACAACTCCTGATCCACCATTTCCGCCTACTCCTACAACATTTGTGTTCCATCCACCGCCACCGCCGCCACCGCCTGTATTAACAATACCGGCAGAGCCGTATGTACACCCTGGACAGGCGGCATTTCCTCCACCGCCAATCCCTCCAGACCCGGAAGTGCCGCCTGCATAACCGCATACACCACCTCCACCTCCGGCGTAATATTCCAAAGAACCGGAAATTGAACTCGACGATCCGGGGCCTCCATTCCCAGCTACCGTGGCACTTTGAGAACTCTGCCCCGCACCACCGGCACCCCCACCTCCGCCAGTGGGATAGGGCACACTGTAGTACGTAGTGTTTCCCCCTGCATTTCCCTGTCCTGGTGTGCCCGCTCCACCATTCTGAGCGGCACCAGAGAATCCAGCCCCTCCCCCCGAACCACCGGAAAGGCCATTTACATTACTCCAGCCTCCGCCTCCTCCACCTACTGCCGTCAAGGTGCTGAACAATGAATTTCCTCCATTGCTACCTGTAGTGCCATTGCCCCCCGTTCCTCCATTACCAACGGTAACAGGATAACTTTGAGCATTTACCGCAAAGGAAGACTGATAAATAAATCCTCCTCCTCCTCCTCCACCGCCATATGCGCCGCCACCGCCACCTCCGACTACCAGTACCTCTACATTCATCGGACAATTTGAGGTAAATGTATCGGAAGAAGTGAACCGGTGAATGGTTTTCCCGTTTGCATGAGTGATGGAACCTCCGCTACCCTCCGTGCAGCAACTGGACGATGACTGAGTCAACGTCTGCATGGTAGAATTGCCACAGGAGTTGTAAGCCCATACGTAAAGAGTATAAGAATTACCGCAACTCAATCCGGTTTGTACATAGCTTGTATTCATGCCGGTATCAGTGGCTGAGTAATAATCGGGGGTGGAGTTGTACTTATAGCCTGTAGCCCCTGAAGATATGTTCCAGTTCCATATTATCTGTGTAGGTGAAGGCGTATGAGCCGCCGCAGTGGGTGCAGAAGGCTCCGATAAAGATGAAACAACAAGGGATTGAGACGTGCCACTTCCACAGGAATTAGAGGGTGTTACGGTGATGTTTCCTGAACCTGCCCCGACTGTCGCGGACACTGAATGTATAGAGCCACCGCCATTCTGAGACCAGCCCGAAGGAAAAATCCAAGAATAGGTAACCCCTGCCACATTCGGAACACTGTAAGATTGAGATGATCCCAGACACGGAGAATTATTACCGGTGATGGATCCCGGCTGAGCTGGCACAGGGCAGACAGCACAATTCATCAACTGCCATTGATTGTTTTCCCAGTATTCAAAACACTTGGAGGTTGTATTATAGATCAGCAACGACTGAGCAGGAGATTGGATTGCGTTCCGTTGGGACTCGGTGAGGCGGGGAATGAGAAGGCCCTTATCAGCCGCATTAGCATCGAAAATAGCCGATGGGTCAGGGGCATTCCCGTTGGTATTCACGCTCACTCCCTGAGCAAAAAGATTATAACCATTGCAGATGAATATCAGCAGCCCGGTCAGTAACAGATGACGTAAAGATGCCGGAATTCGAATAATAGAATTATTCATGGTATTGGTAAATGGATTACAGTAATAAAATAGTCAGACTAAATTTTTGCAAAGCAAGTTATAGTGTATTTTCATTGGATACGACAGGAAGTAAAGGATATGATAATTTTCAGTCAATGCGTAGAAAAGAGACATTTTCACACATTCAAGAGATTTTGGAAATCAATTAAGGAATAACATTGAATTCCACCAAAGACAAGGTTATGGCAGCATCCGTTGACTGTAAGGTGGTGCCTGCCGGCAGCCACAGGGGAAGAGTTGTCTGGCGATCGGGTACCGAGTTGATGTATTCACCGTACCCCGCGGCGAGACAGCTGGTAACAGGTGAACCGGCGGATTGGCTCCCCGTGCAATTTGAGGCAGAATAAAATATCCCCGCAGTTGGATTGAACATACTGTTAAATACAGTTACCTCTGCACCATTTACTTTAAAGCTGGAGCGAGTTGAATAAACGGAATTGACCGGCCAGGGGCCGGGACAACTCATAGGCCAGCAGGCGAACTTCTGCCCATAAATAGCAGTCACTTTCCAAACTTTGCCGGTAGGAACGGTTTCTATTGTGTTGGAAATAAGTTTCACCTGGTTAAACTGAAGTGTTCCCTGCGCCAGTCCAGACAGGGTAAATAAGGTAAACAGAGATAGAAGATAGAATTTCATAGTAATTTTAGTAAGGAGGTTATTTTGAATTTTTATTGAGCAAGTTTACAAAGAAAATGGAGCAATTGATTGCTTATTCTCATTAGAATCAAATAAAAAAAATTTGACAATTTAGCTGCTGAGTGGAACAGAAGAGGGGCGTACCGGGAAAATCGCGGGTCAGGGAAAAAAAGAAAGGAATGCTGAATAGCACTCCTTCTTTTTCTCTGTATTTGTGCGGGCGGAGGGACTCGAACCCCCATGCCGCGAAGCGCCAGATCCTAAGTCTGGTGCGTCTACCAGTTTCGCCACGCCCGCATATTCCGGACAGAATATCGAAAAAAATGTGTGCAAATATAGGTGAACACATAAAGCGATTCCGCAGATGTGAGGTTTGAAGGAAGAGAATTTAGTTATTTTGCACCGCAAACAAAACAGCTTACGTGAGAAGAATCTTTTATCCGATAGCGATTACTGTCGCTTTCCTGTTCTGTGAAACCGCTGCAAATGCGCAAAACATTCAAGGGGCAAGAGCCACTTCACTGGGCGGTGCCGCGATCACCCTCGACGATGTATGGTCAGTTTTTCATAATCAGGCCGGCCTTGCCCGGCTCGAAGGCATGAGTGCAGGAGTTTATTATGAAAACCGTTTCATGATGAAAGAACTCGGCGATAAGGGTCTGGCGATTGGTATTCCCGTTGGCAACGGGGCATTTGGCCTTTCGTTTCGCTCTTTTGGCTACAGTGCATTTTCCGACTCGCGTGCAGGTCTTGCTTACGCAATGAATTTCAGCGATAATTTTTCTGCCGGCGTAGAGGTTAACTACCACTCTATCCGTATAGCAGAGGGATATGGAAGTCAGCAGGCGGTGAGTGTTGAAGGGGGCTTTCGCTATCAGATGACAGATCATCTGGTGCTGGCAGCACACATCAATAATCCGACCCGAGCCAAACTCACTGAATTCAATGATGAGAGAATCCCTACCGCCTTGCGTGCAGGAGCCGCTTATCGTTTTTCAGACAAAGTACAACTACTCGGTGAAATGAAAAAGGTCTCTGATAAAAATTACCGTATCTCCGGTGGTGTTGAATACAATATAGTACAAAGTTTTTCTATCAGGGCAGGATTTGGCTCTTACCCGGCACAACTGACCTTTGGCTTTGGAGGGGTGATTGGAGTGTGGAGGCTCGATGTCGCTGCTGCTTATCACAATGTACTTGGCTTTACTCCCCAGTTATCATTTGTTTATGCAGGACAACAAAAGAAAAAATAAATCCATGCTCCTTAGGATTTTCTCTACATCGCTGCTAATGGTGCTGGCCACTTCACTGTTTGGGCAAATCAAGGATGAGACGGATGAATCCGAAAAGCAGAGTATCATTGAGCAGAGAATCGAAATTATTGCGAACACGCTGGAAGAAGGTCAGGCTCTCGACTACACCACATTGCTCGAAGGTCTCACCTATCACTTTGAACATCCGCTTGATCTCAACAGTGCCAGTACAGAAGATTTGCGCGATCTCAACCTGCTCTCTGATATCCAGATCGCCGGCCTCCAGCGACATATTTCCCGTTATGGCTACCTGCGCAGCATCTACGAGTTGCAGGCTGTAAGAGGTTTTGATCCTGCGACAATTAATCTTATCCGGCCATTTGTTACTGTGGGGGCTCCGGGCATGATGAAAGATTTCACCTTTCGCCAGATGTTTAAAGAGGGGACGAATGATTTTTTTCTCCGCTATATGCGCCCCATACAGCAACAGGCGGGGTATAAGCCCAACCCCAAAAAGAATGATCAGCCATCATACACGGGATCGCCGAACTATTTTTATACGCGCTATCGCTTTCTCTACAGAAAAAATATCTCTGCCGGTTTTACTCTCGAAAAGGATCAGGGAGAATCTATCAAAAACGGCCCCGACTTCGCCAGTGGCTTTGTTTTTATCCGTAATAAAACATTTCTGAGAGCTCTTGCGCTGGGAGATTACCAGGCGCAGTTTGGCCAGGGGCTGACCTACTGGAACGGGCTTGGATTTGGCAAGTCGGTGTATGTGATGAATGTCAAAAAGAATGCAATGGGCTTGAAGCCTTACACTTCGGTAAATGAAGCTCTCTTTATGCGGGGCGCGGCAGCTACCATCGGGATGGGTAGATTTGAACTCACCGGGATGTATTCACAGAAGAAACTCAGCGCAAATTTGGTCGCACTTGTTGACAGCTCCATAGCAGTAGATGATGGCTTTACAGTTTCGAGCATTCTCACCGGAGGCCTTCATCGTACCGAAAGTGAGATTGCGAAAAGAAGAACCTTAGGAGAAAGGATTTATGGTGGAAACATAAAATACACCAAAGGAACTTTCAGCACCGGCTTTACTGCTGCCGGCCAGGAATACGCCAGCCCGCTGAGCAGGGATAATGACCTGTACCAGCAATACCGGTTTGACGGCACCCATAACGCTACTATGGGGATTGACTATCAGGGTGTGTTGCGCAATGCCAATTTCTTTGGAGAATTTTCGAGGAGTTTAAATGGGGGCTTTGCCGCACTGAATGGACTTGTCGCCTCGCTGCATCCAAGTTTGGTAGTATCTGTGGTGCACAGATACTTTCAAAAAGATTATCAACCCATCTACTCAAACGTATTTGCAGAAGGGAATAATCTTGCGCCATCCAATGAGCACGGACTTTTTTTGGGTATGCAGGCCAACTTTCCAAGAGGATGGATCCTGTCGGCATACACCGACCAGGTAACCTACCCCTGGCTTCGCTACAAGGTGCAGACACCCGGAGTATTTTCAGACTATCTGGCACAAATGAATTATAAGCCGGACAAAAAACACGAATTTTATTTTCGCTATCGAGTGCGACACAGTACCCAGGATACAGGAGACCCTACCGAGATCATTGATTACCCACTGGGAAGGCGGCAGCAAAATTTTCGTCTGAATGCCATTTATATGGTGCACCCGAATATTCAGATGAGAACCCGTGGTGAATGGACAGTATTTGAGCGCGAAAGAGCGGGAAGAGAACAGGGTTTTATGATCTACCAGGACGTGATTTTCAACAAGCCGGATTCACCGATTTCGATCAATCTTCGCTATGCACTTTTTCAAACTCAGGGAACGAATGCGAGAATTTATGCATATGAATCGGATGTTCTTTATCGCTTCAGCATACCTGCCTACTCAGGTCTGGGTTCTCGCTTTTATACCGTTATCAAGTATGATATTATCCGCGGGGTTGATCTGTGGCTAAAAGTCGGCACATGGGTTTACAACGACAGGAAGAAAATATCGAGCGGAGACGGCGAAATTGAGGGGAATACTCGTACTGATATTACTGCACAACTACGCTGGCAGTTTTAATATAGAAATAAAGCAGTAATTAATTTCAAAATACCTTTATAACCAACTGCGGTTTTCCTGAGAAAAATAATATTGATTTGTTTTCCCTGGATTGTATGGGTCGTGTGCCCTTCCTGTCTGAAATAGTTCACGATAGAGGGCGGAGGAAAACTATAGTTCTTTGTGGTTCTCGTGATTTTTCTATGACTCATCAGCGGGAGGCCGCGTTCACTTTTTTTTGAATTGTCGGATTAAGGAACAGTTTCTTTCCTCTTTTTTATTCAAAATAAACGTTCGGATAGTCATGGTTATGCCATAAAAGAATCCTGTTATTTCTTGCATTGGGTGGCGGAATTTCTTATCTTCGCTGTCATACTCCGTTATTTAGAGAGTAAAAATTGATGGGCAGGGTATTTGTGGGGCGAGAG
>JADLBA010000073.1 GCA_020848015.1 Crocinitomicaceae bacterium
AAGTAGGTTCACTTTCACAGGACGGCATCACCGCCCCGCAAGCTCTGATTCTGAAAATGCTGAAGAGCTCCATTACAATGGTTAATCTCACCAATGGCTCTCCTTCGCCGCTGTGGGATAATATGATGAAAAACGTATATAATCTCGGTGCCTTCGGACTTTCTCAGGAAAATTTCAGACTGGATGTATGGTATAACAATCCCGCAACCGGGGTGAATATGAATTATATTCCCCGTGTGCCTTTGGACGGCAAGTTGCTGATACAGGTTCTCAACCTCGACAGGATTGATGCTCAACAAATGCCTTACCCCGATGGATTCTTCGACTTTATTAATAATGCCGCTACGAGCGGGGGTCTGATTGATTCGCAGAGCGGGCGTATCTATTTCCCTGTTACAGAGCCATTTGGTGGGCATCTTTCAAAAAAGATACATGATGGACTTGGCAACACCCCCGAAGCGGATGCCGTCATTTCACAGGTTGTTTTTCAACAATTGTATGACTCTACCAAGACATCTGCGCAGATCAATTTTCCTCAACTGAATCGTTTTAAGATAAAAGGGCAATATCAATCAGCTTCCGGTTCCGATATTTCGCTAAATGCACTGAATATTCCTCAAGGCTCAGTTTCTGTGACTGCCGGAGGAATACGACTTGTAGAAGGCCAGGACTACACTGTTGACTACAATCTTGGAAGAGTAAAGATTATCAATGACGGAGTAATGGCCAGCGGTCAGCCCATCAAGGTCTCGGTAGAAAGTAACTCGATGTTCAACCTGCAGTTCAAAACGATGATTGGCAGCAGGTTCGACTACAAGTTCAGCGACAACTTTGCGGTTGGTGCCACTTTTATGAATCTCCGGGAGCGACCACTGACACAAAAGGTCAATGTGGGTGAAGAACCGGTTAACAACACAGTAATTGGCGGGGATTTCAATTATCAGAAAGAAGCTCCTTTTCTCACTAATCTGGTGGACAGGATTCCGCGGATCAATACAAAAGAAAAATCCACCATTACATTTAGTGGAGAAGCTGCAAAATTATTTCCCGGTCACAGCAAGGCTATCAGCAAAGACGGAAATGCTTATGTAGATGACTTTGAGGGCAGTCAGAGTGTCATTGATTTGCGCTCATTGAACCAATGGTTTCTCGCGAGTACACCAAAACTTCAGCCCTCACTTTTCCCTGAGGGCGATATAGAAAATAGCCTCTCCTACGGATATAACAGGGCACATCTGAGCTGGTACGTTATGGATCCACTCTTCTTTCGCCAAAATTCACTGACACCCCCCAACGTTAATGCAGATATGCAGAGTGATCACCGGATGAGAGAAGTGCTGGAAGCAGAGGTTTTCCCAAACAGACAACTCCCACCGGGAACACCTCCCAACATTGCTACGCTGGATCTAACCTATTACCCTTCAGAAAGAGGTCCGTACAATTATGAATTACCGGATGGGGAAGACGGTATTTCATACGGTTTGAACCAAGATGGAACATTAAAAGAACCTGCCGACAGATGGGCGGGAATACAACGATCACTCAACACTACAGACTTCGAGTTAAGCAACGTGCAGTTCATTCAGTTCTGGTTGATGGATCCATTCAACGATGATTCTGAAAATACTAATGGAGGAGATCTCTATTTCAATCTCGGAAACGTCTCGGAAGATGTGTTAAATGATTCGCAGATGAGTTTTGAAAACGGGTTCCCAAACAGCAATAATCAGCTTCCGGTAGCTGAAGGAGTGTGGGGTCTTTATCCAAACGGAACCTTTAATGTAGTCAATGCATTTGATAATTCATCCGGAAATTATGTTCAGCAAGACATTGGTCTGGATGGTATGAACAGCGCCAATGAGAGAACATTTTTTGCCGAATGGCTTTCGGACATACAAGCCGGTTTGAACTCCGATGCTTATGCGTCCTACGTGAAAGACCCTTCTGCTGATGACTATGCATACTTCCGGAGCAGCCAGGCAGATAGTCAGGGGTTGAGTACAATCGAGCGCTATAAGTATTACAATGGAAACGAAGGCAATTCCAATACTGCTACACCGGATGGTTACCCGATCACTGCGACCACTATTCCGAATTCTGAAGACATCAATCAGGATATCACCTTAAATACGATCGAGAGTTATTTTCAATACAAAGTATCATTACATCCCGGAGATATGGGTGATGCTAATATCGGGCGCAACTATATCACCGATTCATTTGTAACGACAAAAAATACCGCCAACGGAGAAGAGCGCCAGATTCGCTGGTATCAATTCAAAATTCCTATTTCAGAATTTGAAAACCGTATCGGTAATATACCGGATTTTCGTTCTGTCCGTTATATCAGGATGTTCCTGAAAGGCTGGAGTGAACCTGTAACGCTGCGCTTTGCACGGCTGGAATTAGTACGTGGAGAATGGCGCAGATATTCTCAAAGTCTGCAAGGACCACAGGAAAATGAACCGACCGATAATGATCAAACTGTCTTCAACATTGCAGCAGTCAACATTGAAGAAAATGGAAACCGCGATCCGATTCCTTATGTAGTGCCTCCGGGCATTATCCGCGAACAGGACGTAGCAAGTGCGAACCTGCGCAACCTGAATGAGCAGTCTTTATCGCTTGAAATTTGTAACCTGCAAGACGGTGATGCGCGTGCTGCATATAGAACAGTTCGTTACGATATGCGTCAATACAAGCGTCTTCGCATGTTTGCTCACATGGAAGCATTGGGCAATGAAGCTGATCTCAAGAGTAAGGATCTTTCGGTCTTCATCCGACTCGGATCCGACTTTGATCAAAACTATTATGAGTATGAAATACCTTTGGAAGTAACACCGTGGTACACCAATGATGACAACGAAATATGGCCGGAAAATAACAACTTTGACATTCTGCTGAAAGATCTTCAGAACTTGAAGGCCGGACGACCATCAAGCCATTCTGCATTGCTTGAGTACTCAAAAATGCTTGACAATGTGAAGCGAATCGCGGTAAAAGGAAATCCAAACCTTGCCAACGTTACAGTGCTGATGATCGGTGTACGCAATCACAGCAAGACCAATAATGTATTCATCAGCAACGATGACGGAAAATCGAAATGTGCAATCATTTGGGTGAATGAGTTGCGGCTTTCCGAGTTCGACGAATCTTCAGGATGGGCAGCGGTTGCCAGTATGAATGCACAACTTGCCGATTTTGCTACCGTTGCTGTAGCCGGAAATATAAGTAAGCCTGGATGGGGGCAATTAGAACAGCGTGTAATGCAACGCCAGCAGGAAACAAAGATGGGCTTTGATGCTAACTCAACCATGCAGATGGGAAAGTTTTTTCCCGAAAACTGGGGGGTTCAGTTGCCAATGTATGTGGGCTATTCAGAAACCTACCAGACACCCCGCTATGATCCACTCCAGCCAGACCTTGAACTGAACGATCTCCCCAACGTTACAAAACCTCAAAAGAAACGTTCAACTACTTTTACAAAAAGAAGAAGTGTCAACTTCAATAATATAAAAATTTCTCCAAAGAAAGAGTCGGGCGATAAGCCTCCGGCAGAGGGAGAGTTGCCGAAAGCAGAGACCAAAGACCCCAAAGAAGCAAAACCCGGCGGACAGAAAGACAAGGAGAGAAAAATACGCTTCTATAGCATTGAGAATTTTTCGGTATCTTATTCTTATAATGAGACGTATTTCAGCGACATCAATATGGACTGGCGCCTGAATAAGCAATACAAAGGAGGCTTTGATTACAACTTTACCAACAAGCCAAAGGAAATAAAACCCTTTGCAAAAATTCCAGTTATCAGTACTTCCAAATACCTGAAATGGGTGAAGGAATTTAATTTTTATCCCGGCATTAAACAGTTCGGTTTTCATACCGATATGAACCGCACCTATGAAACAAGCCGTATCAGGAACAACAGCTTAGAACTTACGGGAGTTTATAGTGATATGCTGATACAGACACAGGTACAGAAAAACTGGAACTGGGGGCGACAGTACACTTTCAAGTATGATCTTACAAAAAACCTGAAGGTTGATTTTGCCGCCAGCAATCTGGGTCTTGTAACAGAGCCCCGTGGCGTTATTGATAAAGAAAACAGGGAATGGTACGATGCCTATAAAGACACCGTGTGGCAGAATATCCGCAACTTCGGGGAAACCACCAATTATAATCACAATACAAGTGCAACATATAAGCTACCCCTTGATAAATTCCCTCTTATTGACTTTGTAAGTGCTGATGCGCGTTACGGTTCAACTTACAGTTGGACACGCGCTCCGTTCACACAGGATTCCCTCGGTGCCACGATCCAGAATAGCCGCCAACTTCAACTAAATGCCCAAGGAAATTTCGAAACTCTTTACAATAAATCGGAACTGCTGAAAAGGATTAATCAGGGTAAAAAAGAGAACGACAAAAAAGACAACAAAAAGGAAAAAGACGATCCTACAACGAAAGACGGATTTGGAAAAGACACTAAAGAAAAGAAAGAGAAAAAAGAAAAGATAAATCCGCTCGATCTCGGCCTTCGCTTCCTGATGATGGTAAGAAATGTCAGTGGAAGTTATACCCGCAATGAGGGGATATTACTTCCCGGTTATGACCGAAAAACGAAAGTGCTCGGTATGGATGAAAATTTTGACGGGCCTGGCTGGGGCTTCCTCGCAGGTCAACAGAACACAGATATTTGGGGACACGATACGGGAAATAATTATGCACTAAATGCCGCATCCAACGGGTGGCTTGTACGCCAGCCCAACCTGAACAATCAGTACAATGAAACATATAGTGAGAACTGGAATGCCAAGGCAAATCTTGAACCTGTCAAGTATTTCAAGATCGAACTCAATGCCAATAAACAGGTGGGAACCAACATGACCAGTTTCTTCCGCTTCGATGAAGACATACAGTCTTACGCATTCCAGTCGCCGATGGAAACCGGTAATTACTCTGCATCTATTAATACTTGGGCAACGGCGTTTGTAAAAGATAATCCCGATGACAACTACAATTCATCCACCTTTATGACCTTTCTTGAAAACAGACTGGTTACATCTGAGCGGCTGAACAGGGAGGCATACAATGTAGATTCACCAGAGGTCAATGGATATTACAATGGATGGGGACCACTTTCACAACAGGTAGTGATCCCTGCGTTTATTGCGGCTTATTCCGGAAACGATCCGAAAGATGTTGCGCTGAATCCTTTCAAAACAAAAGCACAGCCGAACTGGAAAGTCACCTACGACGGCCTAACCAAACTCGCCGCTGTAAAAAAATATTTCAAGCAGTTCAACATTAATCACCAGTACCGGTCCACAATGACAACCAGCTATGTGACTAACCTGAACTATACTGAGGACGCAAAAGGAAGACCTTCTGCACTTGACGAAGCTGAAACACCCAACTGGATATCACAACATCAGATCAATACTGTTACCATTTCTGAGCAATTATCCCCGTTGATCGGTTTTGATATGACATTAAAAACCAAAAAAGCCAACGACCCGCAGATTAAGATCGAATACAAAAAGGACAGGACGGTTGCATTGGGAATGACTAACTACCAAATCACGGAAACCAAGAGCAACAGTCTTGTTTTCGGTGTTGGATACAAGATTACCGAAATTCCAAATCCGCTTGCCCGTAAAAAAGGAAGCCGGCTCCCCATCCAGTTGCTGAAAAACACAGCCATCAATCTTCGCTGCGATCTTACAGTACGTGATAATTCAACACTGATCAGGAAAATACAGGAGCGTCAGAACCAGATCACAGCGGGTCAACGTATCATCAGTATAAAAGGAAGTGCCGATATGGCCGTAAGTGATAAGCTCACTATTCGCCTGTTTTATGATCAGCAACTCAACAAGCCTAAGATATCCACTTCTTTCCCGACATCGAATATCAGTGCGGGACTCGCTCTCCGGTTTACACTTGGTGGCTGATCACATTCAAAAAAATCAGTAACCTTTTCAAAGAAAAGTTTACAATGGATCAGCTACCTGCTTTTTTCAGTGTAAAAGAAAATGTGCTTCCAATTTCTTCTGCACTTCTGACGGAAATAGACTGATTGTGTGTTTCAATAATGTGTTTACAGATTGCCAGACCCAGACCTGATCCTCCTTCATTGCGCGAGCGACTTTTGTCCACGCGATAAAACCTTTCAAACACCCGCGGAAGGTGGTTTTGAGCAATTCCTATTCCATCATCAGCGACCTCAATCAGGATGTTATCTTCCATATCATAAAAACGAACCCTCGTTTCTCCTCCTTCTTTTCCGTAGTTAATACTATTGAGAAAAAGGTTGGTAAAAACCTGTTCAATTTTTCTCATATCGGCCTCGACAAGCACCGGTCGTTCGTTCGGGTTTTTAAACCTGAGAGTAATATTATGCTCTCTTGCAAGACCTTCTAAAGAGTCTATCGTCTTCCGCGCAAGTTCTACAATATCGAAACGCGATAACTGCAATGGTATATTACCGCTTTCATACAAGGTTATCTGGTCAAGGTCTTTGATGAGATCACTCATACGATTGCAGCTTGCTTCTGCCTTCTCAAGGAACCTGCGTGTAAGAGCAGCATCCTCGAGCCCACTGTCGAGCAATGTATCAATATATCCCTGAATATTGAACACCGGAGTTTTCAATTCATGTGCGAGGTTTCCTATGAATTCCTTCCTGAAATTATCTGTTGCTCGCAATTGCTTCACTTCTTTAATTTTTTCTTCTGCCCAATCAGCCACCTCCCTGTTTACCTGCCCCAGTATGTCTTTCCCCATTTTTATTGATAGTTTCCCTTCACGACCTGCTTTAATGGAATGAATTGTTTTGTAAATAATCTTGACCTTGCTATAAAGAAATTTTTCAATAAAAAATTCAATGGCATAGTAAGCAATGACAAAGCCGAAAACAAGAAAGAGTAAAAGACCCACCCATTCAAATTCCTTTTCCAGAAAGTAAACAATGATGGTATAAGTCAATGCCAGAAGGCCTGTAATAATGGACGCTGAAAATAGCGCCACACTTCTCGGTGTCCTGTCTGCTCTCATGATTCAAATTTATAGCCAACACCCTTAACAGTTTTAAAATGATGGTTCCCCAACTTTTCCCTCAGTTTCCTGATATGAACGTCAATGGTGCGATCTCCCACAACAACGCGGTTTCCCCAGACGGTTGACAGAATAATATCTCTGGTAAAAACCCTGCCCGGTGCAGAGGTGAGTAGAACCAACAACTCAAATTCCTTCTTAGGCAAATTTAATTCCCTGCCATTTTGTAATACAAGATAGCGGTCATTATCAATCACAACCCCTGTCGCTGTTTGCGTTGATGGGCTGGCATCCGCTATTCCATTCCTTCTCAGCAATGCCTTCACTCTTGAAATCAATACTCTTGGTTTAATGGGCTTCGAGATATAATCGTCAGCCCCTGCATCGAAACCTGCAATCTGGCTGTAATCTTCTCCACGTGCGGTTAAAAAGGCAATAAGAACATTTTTAAGCTGCGGATGCTCACGCATCTCCCTACAGGTTTCCATGCCGTCCATTTCCGGCATCATTACATCGAGCAATACCAAATCAGGTAGTATGCGGGATGCTACCTGCAACGCTTCTACTCCGTTGTGTGCAGTACACACCTCGAAACCTTCCTTTTCAAGATTAAAGGCAACGATATCGAGAATATCCTGCTCATCGTCCACCAATAAAATTTTTTGCCTATTCATGGAAATAGTTCGGTAATTGCGTTGTCAAATTTGCTGTACAAAACTATTGCAATCATAGTTATCGGTGAATAAAAGACTTATTATTCGCTGCTGAAATTAGG
>JADLBA010000074.1 GCA_020848015.1 Crocinitomicaceae bacterium
CCCAGGAAGAACGCGATCTCATGGTTGGCGACCGCATAGCATGATAGGTATAGGCTGTATTCCGCACAACCATAGTATCGCCCAGTGTCACAGTCATGTCCACAGCATCATATAATCCCATAAAATGAACCGGTAGCTGGAGGTCTCTGGCAACAGCAATCACCGTGTGCCCGCCTCTGCTGTGCCCAACGAGCGAAATACGAACCTCGGGTCTGACCGTGCATACCCGTTGATTATATCCAAGTTCGCGCAAGGTGCTCAGGATAAATGCCATTACCTGATCATAAATTGCCGAGCATTCGAAACCTGTCGCTCCCTGCAGATCCGTCGGTCCGGGAAGGTATAGAGAGAAATCACTCTGCACACTGCGCACAAAATTCTCAACGAACCTTGATCCGTTGCGGTAAGCAAAGCTATTCGTGCCATCCACTCCAATTACGATATCTTTCATTCTGACAAAGTGAATACATTTTCAGAACCGCTCCAACCTGATCAAGACCCCACAGCCTTCTTGAGCAGGATATTATTTTTTTCTTTTTCACAGTCCTCCAATTCATCTTCGGTCTTTTTGAGTTCTTTCTCCAACTCCTTTATCCGTTCGCTTGCACTACCACCGGTTTCTCTGAGTTGCTTGCGGAGAACCTTCAACTGGAGATAATTACTATTTGACCGTTTGATCATTCGACCAAAGGAGGTCGAATCGTTTTCATACTTTTTGAGTTCAGCGATATATGAGTTGACAAACTCTTCGTTTGTGCCGAAATCAAATTTCGGGTCAGCCATCCTTCCGAGATAGATTTCAATACTGTCCATCTTTGCGCTTACCCCTTCCTGCAATGATATCTGTGCCTGAAGGTTCCTGTTCTCTTCTTTCAGCAATTTGTTCTTTTTCGCAGGAACTTTAAAATCAAAAAATATCGCCACGATCGCAAGAAGAACAGTAACCGAAAATATCACAATAAATTTTACAAGAGCCTTGCTACGTTCTGGTTGATTGAGTGCTTCCATATTCCGTAATAAAAATTCGGAGGTAAAATTAATAAAAGGTTATTCGAGCCATATCGAGTTCCCTTTTGACCCCGATGATTTTTTATCGGCATCCTCTTTAGTCCGTTGGGCAACGATGATCCCCGGATCCTCTTTTTTGCCAATATAGTCGAGCTTAGAAAGTTTGTCAAAGACCTTCAACATCACGCTTTGAAACTTCCGCAACCGTACAGCAGCATTGGCTATGTCGAGGTGGTCATATTCCATCAACACAAGATCATTTAGCAAGGCTTCAAACTCTCCCTGCTGTAAATTAAATTCATCCCAATCAGTAAGATAGTTGATGAACTCTTCACGTCCTGAACCGCTTCGCACTTCCAAGGTATTCTTCATGATCCGGGCTAATGAAGCAGCCGATGCGAAAAGGAAAACCGGGGGGAGTTCCTTTTTTGTCCAACGATGAGGCATTACTTCACCGCTAAAAAAAGTCAGTATTTTTTCACAGAGATAGGTCGCTATCTCAGCCAGCGGATTTTTTTGTGATTTCTGGTATATCTTCTGAAGGATGGTAGAGGTGAAAAGTTCCATAGAAGAGTAAAAAGAGTCTGTTTCCAGAAATAATTTCTGCAGGCTGCGGTGGCTTTCTACACTCGTGCAGGGTGGAATATAACTCTCAATAACCTGCACTGCATTTCCCTGTACTTCAAGCTTTGCTATCGGAAGATGGAAAGGCCCTACTTCTGTGAATTTATCCTGCGGAATAACCTCGAGGCGATACGTTGGAATGGTCAGTGGAAAACGAGGTGGATGCTCACTTGTATCGGGTTCACCAAAAGGCGAACGATCAAACGGATTGACATCAACTACAACGAAGAGGTTCTTTCCGTTATGATTCAAAAAATTGAATTCTGTGTTCAACTCACCTATGCTTGTATGCAATTTTTGCCCCTGAATATTGATAATTTCGATACGGGCACCAGAGAGCGTTACCGCACGGCAGAATTTCAATGTTACCCGGATCAACCCCGCACGATCAATATCAATATGATAATCGAGGCTTGAGTCAACGCCCTGCACAGAAGGAAGAAGTCCAAAGCACCATGATGACAGCCGCTGATTGGAACTGTCGCGAATGGCATCGTACAATGCATTTTCGCTCATCTGGAAATGCTCCCTGGTGAGCTTCATCCCATCTATCCAATTGACAGGATAATATTTTATCAGTTTCAGCATTGGTGAAATAATCGGATTAATAACTTACTCTCTCTACGACGATCACATCATTTTCCTTTATATTATTATCATTGATCGTCAGTTCAGCATCAAAAACCTTCGATGATTGATACCATTTATTCCGTACAAAAAATAACCAGCCAAACGGTGTATTCTGAGCATCGAAGTATTCAATGGGTTGTTCCGGATTACGCAGGTTGTATTGCTCAATGAACGACATGAAGTAATGCCCCAGCTCCATCCTTTCGGGAGCCTTGATCTTGATGTTCATCCGTGTTTTTCCTTCTGCGGGTTCAAATTCAAATGCGATTACTTTCATGTGATCGGCCAGATCATAATCCATTGGGTTCGGTACTTCTGTACCGGACGGATAATACCAGAGCTTGTAAATATTCGGAGGAATTGCCCAGGCATAATCAAAAGATTTGAGAACCATGAATGGAATGGGGAAAATAAGAAAAGCAAGGCTAAACAAATTGGCATAATCCACCCAGCCCCTCCAGTTGGCAACAGCGAGGAAGCCGACAATACCGACAATCATCATAAAAACGGTGAACAGCATTTCAGGCCAGAATCCCTCGCGTTTTGGCCATTTGAACCATTTGAACAACACGATAGAATGCAGCGTTCCCAGAACAAGGCAAACAACCTGGAGAATGATGAACGTATCAACGGGATCAGTTTCCATAATATCGCAAAGAAACATGACGAGAGCAAAGAAAAAGAGATTGCCAAAAGCATAGTATAAAACTGTTTTCCTTTTTACTCCCTGTCTGCTGCGGAATACGATCATCAGCAGCACCACTGCTATGATCACTAACAGTACCAGCAATGATAGAGATAAAATTGTTTTTGGTTTCAATAATGGCATAAGCACTATATCCTTGAGGAGAAACCTAAAATGGCATCGTCCGGTTCATTCGTCAAAATTAAGCGTTCCTGATCCACTGTCAGTTTTAATTCAATCCTTACCTCGGTTTCCATCGGTAGCAAATAGTTGCAGAGCACATCCACCACCTTCAGCGCCTCCCCGCCTTTTAGGAAATCATTGATGCGGTGGTACCTTAGCGGGCCGATCTTCAAAAACGCAACAGGAGATTCATCTAACATCACATCGCCACAGAACGCATCCACTCCAAGAATACCTTCCCCCACCTTTGTTTTATGAACAGAAGAAACATCGAGCCAGGCTTCATTGCTGATTGCAATTTCAATTTTTTCCCCTAATGTTTTGCTCATCACATATTGGGTGAGCGCCACATCGCCGGCGATCCTGTATGCTCTGGGCAGTATCTGTAACAATGAGGGGATATAGTGCTCTTTTAACCCTTCAAGGTCTTCCCAAATTCTGAAAAATAATTCATGCTGAAAATGATCACTATATCCGTCAATAGCTTTTCTCTCTTCATATTCGATTAGAAAGCGCAGGCGATAGAACTCTTTTTCTATGGCGAGAAAAAACCGGCGTGCATCTTCTTCTTCCTTCTTTGTTTTCCGAATGCCCTCAACGATATCATTTATCTTGAATCCTTTTTTGGAAGGATCTGGCTGATGAAAAAGCCCTTCGGGAAGCATATCGTAGATACCCTCGCGACTGGTGAGGACACTGAGAGTAGTGTTAGATGCAAGGTGCTCTGTATTCAGATCAGCGCTGAGGACATCTCTTCCAAAAGTTCTGCGGAAGGTACCGACAGGCTGGATCGTGATATTATCCGGCAGAATACCTTCATCAATAAAATCTGCCGCGAGCACTTCGGCCCGGAGGTCGCAGAAATTGATATACAATTCTTTTACATCCATATCAATGCAAACTATCCTTTTTTAAGTCTGATGCGAATGGGATAAAAGCCGGAAGAGTCAGACCGGATAACGGACTCAAGATAAAGGCATCGTGCCGACCATTCTTCATCAGTTGCGCGATCGGATGCGGACGGGGTAATCAGTACATCAATCGTCCGCACAAATGCTTCCTTTCTATTCACACTATTCATTATTCCGCGGGTTATCTCAATATTTGCCGCCGCTTCGCCGAGTTCCTGGCGAATCATCACGCGGATATCATTCGGTGTTACAATTCTTCCTCTTGTCATCAATGCCTTTCGACAAGAGTTCAGCATCTCGCTACCGGAGAGATTATCCTGCCCGCCAACGGAATTCGTAAGCATCAGTACCGAATCCGGTTTTACTTCATACCCTGCGTAAGGCATCAGTTGGCTCCCTGTACGTACCATATTGGCGAATTCGCCGTGTGTTGACCAGAATTCGACAAAGATGTTTTCGGCTTCTACTCTTGGCTTTACGATCAGGTAAGTCACCTGCTCTTCAGACACATTACCATGCTCTACACGCTGAATCAGGTTTTTCAGCATCTGATTTAATTCTTTCAGATTGGATGAGATCATCTCGTTTCCGTAAACCGCGAATGCAGCACTTTCATCACGAAGAAGATCAATGAGGTAAGACAGCATTTGGGAAGCACTTCGCTTATCGAAACGCTCCACCCCGCCTTGCCTGAGAATATAACTACCCGATTTTGACCGGGAAAAATCCTTTGAAATATTATGGACATACAGCGACCCGTCGCTGATCCGCACGGAGCATACACTGTAAAAATGCTCCCCTTCTATAGACAGAGGAATAATATTCGTATGACTTTGAAGTCGAAATGCAAATTCATTCCTGCGACGGTTTACAATCGGAAAGGCATTGATACAGCAAGAAAGGTCTTGAAGTATTTCCACATTGGATGAGGCGGGAAATTCTACTTTCAGCCACACCAAAGACTCTTTGAACAAATGTATCTCATGTTCGCTGAAAACCTCTTTGAAGACCTTGGGAAAAGGTTCTGCAATGGAGATGAAATCTGTATTTGAGCGATCGTTCAGCGTTACAAAGCGGCTTTGATATAAATTTGAAATATTCTTTTCTTCTATCCTTGCCTGGTCATTTTCCAACTCGATCTCAAAGTCTGTAATCCCGCCATTTGAGGCGGGTGATTTCGGAAGTCCGTGCGAAATAGATATATTTTTTTCTCCCAGATACCACCGTGTAAGAGATAACAATTGAGCGTACTGGTTTTTATCTGGATTGTTGATCCAGTCAAAGTAGAACGACAGGTGCTCAAAGTTTTCGATCCGGCGGTTCACCTCCAGCCCAAGATAGAGAACATTGGGTTGGAACTTTTTACCGGAGCGCGAATCGGCGATTTTTTCTTTTTGTAAAATAGCATTCGTTGAAAATATGCTTCCGCCATGCACCATCATTTTTACCTCTGCATCGAATAGTTTTACCGGATGCACCGGAGTGAAGAACAACTGTCCAAATTCTTCACGTGAGACACCGTCCTTTTGAGGAATTTTTTTCTGGATTACAAACTGGAATTCTTTTGCCAGCTCCACCGTCGGCTCAATGCTTCTTGCGTGAAGAATCGCATGTGCGGCTTTCGCACCCCCTAATACTTCAGGAGTCAGTAGGTGTGAAAGCCTTTCCAGTACCCGAGCCTGTGAGGTCTGAAGATCGTTATATATTTTTTCGATCTCCATTGAGCAAGCGCCAATCAGCATTCCCACTAATGGATCAAACGACTCTTCCGATACGTTTGGCTGCCCCCAGATTTGTGATGCATTGCGCATCATCCTGCTTTTTATCCTGTCTCTGGAGGATTGTATATTTATTCTTTCCGAAGCCATAATTCATTTAATCCGGCAAACTTTCCTTTTAATTCTATAGATGATTTATTCGGGGTATTAAAAATTTTATCTCCAGGTGCACAATGGTTTTTGCAAGGCGTGGCGGTGTTAATCAAATGAGAACGGGCTTATATAAAGCCGCTGTGTATAAGGGGAAAAAGGCTGGTTGGTGTCAACAAAATTTCCACTGACCGTAACATCAATACATTTTTTCAACCTGCTGATGGTTTTCTTGGAAATTAGCGCTTTTTCTTCCTGGCCAATCTCTACCTTCACTCTTACATTGCTCAAACGGGGTTCATGCTTAAGCACTGACAACTTCACGGATTGCGCAATCTGATCCTTCCAGGCATGCACCGAAACAATGTTTTCGAAGTCGTGATCCCAAATCGAGCAACCGAATGATTCATCATAGCGATATTCTCCAAATTCAGTTGTAAGGATCAGGTAAATATTTTGGGCGATTGATTTATCAAGATCGGTAGCCGCAAGATCTTTTTTTTGGATCACTGCCCCCATATCAAGCGGAAAACGGTAGTAACGCGACATAACAGCTATTAATTAATCATCACAATACCTCCTTTCAGAGAAGCCTGTGCGGCAGCAGTCAGTTCAAGTTGCCCTGTAGCCTTTACTGTTGTTTTGGCATTGCCTGATATTTCCATTGTGGTATTGGATTTCAGCTCGGCTCCTGCATTAGCGCTCATTTTTAGTGCTTTCGAAGCTTCAGTGCTTACGTCCAGTCCTTTCATTTTGAAATCCTGTGAAGACTCTATCTGAACAAGTTTTTGTGCAGATAATTTGAATTCCTTTGCTTTCATCTCGATCACCTCTTCTGCGCTGAACTTCATGTTCTTCGATTTCACCTCGATATCTTCTTTTGCCTGCACCATTATCATTTTATTAGAAACAATCCTGATCAGTCCATCGTCTTTCATTGTGATAAGCAACTCATTCTTTTTTTCTTTTGTGAAAATATGGATTGCCTCTTCTCCTGATTTATCAACGATCAGAATCTCATTCCCACTAGCCGTCCGAATGGCCTTGTTGTAATTGTCATCATCTTTTTTGTCGCTGCTATTGGCCTTCCCATTAAAGTAACTGCCGATAATGAAAGGAAAACTTGGGTTATTGTGCTCAAATCCAACGATCACTTCATCTCCTATTTCCGGCAGGATATAGAATCCCCTGTCCTTGCCTGCATAAGGATTTGCCAAGCGTACCCACTGTGAAGTATCTCCGGATTTTTGCCAGGGAAAATTGATTTTAATTCTACCATAACCTTCTGGGTCCTTATTGTCAACCACCATCGCCGACTGCGATTCGCACACGGGATCCTTTACCTGAGTATTCATTGGCGGAACGGTAAGAGTGGAGGGTATTGCCTCAAAGCGGTTTTGATACCCGCCCAGTCCGTCTAGGTAATGATTTACCGTAGTGATGGTATAGGTTCCATAATCTGTTGTATTCTCTCCCCGGGATGCAATACTGGCCCCCGACACTTGGATCTTTGCCCCTACACTCAGTCTTGGATTGTCGCTGATACCATTAAACACAACAAGCTCTGCGGCAAGAGCCGATTTTCTGCTTTTGCTTACTGCATCCAGTTGTCCTTTGTCTTGTACAAATTGTCCTGCATGATATACCTGGCTGGTAGAATAAAGTGAATCCGAGCTGTCAACCGCTTTTTTCCCCCAATTGTCCAACCCGTTTACATTAATATTAGCAGAAGATGCGGAAAGAAATTCACTCTGTATATAATCATGCGCAGTCGCTTCAAACTTCAGCGGAACCACACGCATACTCGAACTGAAGGTGGACAGGTCATGGCCAAAATTTAATTTAATTGTATCGCTTGCCGGTAGGGAGCCGAAGGTAAGCTCAGTGCCATTATAGAAAAACCACTGGCCATAAGCATTAGCCATACGGCCTAAAAAATTATACGCGCTTTCATTATACTGGGTAACAAAAGATAATTTCGGGTCGGGCGAAGGTTTTACCGATGTTTTCAGGAAATTCACGGGATAAGCTCCTGCGATGTCGGAAACGATTTGCTTCAGTGTTTTATCAAGGAACGAAGCGCAATGCGGGCCACCATCGAGCAAAATGGTAGGGCTGTATCCCCTGATCACCACGTCGGCGGCAGCACCACCATAACGGGAAAGGCTGACCTCAGTAATAATTCCCTTGAAAAGATTAAACTGCTCATCACCTCTCTGGTCTTTGAGGGCGATCTTGATACTCTTGCCTATGAAAGCCTGTGTTTTGCTCAGGTTATTCTGGTTCTGGCCTTCCATCGACTCGAGCGAAGCCTTTACTTCAAACGAGTGGTGCCAGTTGACACGCTGACTGATGGAAATCTGTGTAATGGGGGAAACGACAAAACTGTCGTCTAATTCCACTTCAACGCTGGTATGCAGATTGTCTTGTGCCATGGGAAATGTTTTTTGAAGGCGAATAATTAAACTTCCTTAACCCCAGAGGCCACCAAAGCTATACAAGAGCTATAGCTATATAGCACATCCTGTATGTCCATTGTGCCAATGCATTGCTGGTCTTATTGTCGAAGAGTACCGGGAGCCGGTAATCTTTAAAAAACGAATAAGCACATCGCCGGCAGGCAATATGCTTATTTTAATATTAATGCTGAAAAAAACCTATGCCTTATGCTTTCGGCCATGGGTTCTCGTGCTCAGCATCACCCACCACGAGTTTTCTTGCAGAAACCGTAAAGTGTATCGTCATTGGATTTTCTCCAACTGAATCAATGCTTTCAGTGAATGAAACAAGGTAACCGTCTTCCCACTCAAGCTGTTTCATTTTGGTCTTTGAATCACGCTTGAAGAAAAGTACCTTTCCCTTTTTCACTGTGTACTGATCTACCATCCAGGCAAAGAGAGAGGTGTCTTCTGTGGATTCGATTTCCAGCGTTATTGTCCCGCCGCGAACCATTGATGATGGCCGTCCGGTAGAATCAATATCACGGTTTAGTGAATAGGAGCAATGGAGTAAGCGAACTTCTTCGCCTCCATCAATAGAAAGTGTTGCGTTAAAAGACATCGGGTTTAATTTTTGGGGTTAATATAAATAATTAAATTAATTTTATTTCTGCTGGCCTACGTTTGCATCCCATGAAACAGAGCTTTCTGCTTCATCGCCTTTCGTCCCTTTCAGATCTATCACAAAATTTTTCGCAGGGAAATACGGTGTCATGTGCAGCATGAAGTTGATTTTGCTCTTGTCGTTCGGATCGCGGTCAAAATGCTGAATTTTGAATTTTTCGATCAACTTTCCCGGACCGGTAATCTTATCAAGAAATTTTTCGATCTGCTCCTGCAACTCTTTTTTCAGCGTAGGACTCCAGTTCTCAAAAGCCCTTCTGTTTAAAAAATCCATCAGGGTTTTCATCACAAAATCAAACACACGCATTACGGAGTAGGTCTGCATTCCCTGGTCATCGCCATTGAAAAGTGTTTTTGCAGAAAACGCCATTACTTTTCCGTATTCGTTCACCATAGGGATAAGCCCCATTTTTTCCATTGTCGTGATATCGCTCTTTTTCAAATTGCCGATCACCGTTCCGGTTACTTCATTTAAGCCTCCATGTTTCTTACCTGCGGTCACCTGCGACATCAGAGTGCTGTATATACGGCCTGCAAGAGCAGATGACGGGGCAACGGTCAGGTCTTCTTCTTCTCCTACTTCTTCTGCCTTCCCTCTTCCGACGAGCCAGTTGGTAGCCATCATCACGCGGCTTTTCCATTCTTCTCCGCCGGTGTGGTTAGCCGCCTCGAACATTTCGATAATATCGTCTTCTTTATCGAGATTTTCGAAATCAGTCATCAGCATCACCTTATTCTTGAAGCAGGTCTTCCCCCATTTTTCCAGTACGGCATTGTTGCCAAGATAACCCGGCATCACCAGCATTGAGTAGTTATTCCTAAGGTCAAGGCGGTCGTAATTCCGACTTAGCTCTTCCTGTACCGCATCGTGGAACATAGGGTTATCGAGGTCCTTTAGCTGATCGGGAGAAGCATTAAGAATGGAAACATTCTTCAGTTTGGTTTCTTCCGTGTTCTTATAAAAAAGATGGAGAGAACGCCAGGCAGCTTCCAGAGCACGTGTTGCTTCCAACGCCTTTTTCTGGTTATTTTTCAGCGTTGAAGATGCAGACTCTGATTTTTTCTGACATTTTTCGATCATATCAGGGACACTTTCCGATTCCGTGATCGCACTGAGCCAAAGTTCAAGTGATTTTTTCAGGTTTGCACGCTCTGTCTTCTGAGCGCTGTCGGTAAGGAATATTTTTTTCCTTGCCTTGCGGTCGGGATTAAGGTTTTGCGAGCCATCTACCGTAGCTTCGATAAGACCGAAACCGCCGACTTTCGCGAGTTTCGCAACACCCTCATCCAACGCCTTGGTTGGATTGTCTATTTTAACCTGTTCAGCAAATTTTTGAGATCCTTGCTGTTGGCTTTCGAGTTCAGACATACAATTAAATTTTTCTTTAATGATTAAAAATGGATTAAACACCGGAGTCTTCCAACTCATTGATCATTGCCCTAAGAGCAAGAATATAGGCCTGCTTCATTTCGGCATTCGCCAGAACAGCCTGCAATGGTTTTGAACTCTTCAGATTCTTTACCATTTTCTGGTATTGTTCCGTTTTTGCATTCAAGTCTTGCAAATGCTTGCTCTGACCGGTAATTCCTTTTGGTCCGAAGTGTCCGAGATTTTTAAATTCGATATTTTCTTTTACGGATCCTCCCTCCTCGGTATCGAATTCAATATCCAAGTTGGGTTTATAATGTTCAAAAACCGCATCAACAGTATCAAGCCCCTGCTTGATATCGGGAACAAATTGCTCCTCTGATGTGAGTTGCTGAACAAAGATTGTCCTGTTCATCTGAATCTCTGCGAATGCTTCGCTGGCACCATCTTTCTTTCGTTCTGTGCCTCCTAAACCATAATCAAACATGGGTTCTATTTTAAATTAAAAGAGTAAATATAATCGAATGTGGGAGTTAATCACACCTACATTTTCATTAAGATTTTATCCAGTTCACCTCACCTTTGCTGTCTATATCCAACTTCAACACTGTTCCTTTGCCGATCTCACCCGAAATAATCATACGCGACAACGGTCTGCGGATTTGATTGCGGATTACCCCCTGCAACGGGCGTGCACCGTATTTGGGGGTGAAACCCATCATCGCCAGCGCCCGTGTTGCCTCCTCTGTCAATTCGAGCAAAATACCCTGCTTATCTAAAGTCTTCAATAAATTCTTTACATGAATGTTGAAAATATTGACAACATTCTTTTCATTGATTGGGGCAAAGGGAATGATCTCAGTGAGACGGGCAAGAAATTCCGGACGGAAAAATTTCTGCATAATCTCCATCAGGTCATTGCTTTTCGGGACAATGCCTTCATTGAATTTTTCGACTATGAAATCTGCCCCGATGTTGGATGTGAAGAGAACTACCGAATTAGAAAAATCACCTTCTTTACCAAGCCGGTCATGCAACTTGCCTTCATCCATTATCTGTAGAAAAAGGTCGAAAACCGATGGATGCGCCTTTTCAATCTCGTCAAAAAGAACAATGCTGTATGGCTGTTGACGTATCTTATTGACAAGCATTCCTCCCTCTTCATAACCCACGTAACCGGGAGGTGCTCCATATAACAATGCCGCGGAATGCTCCTCCTTAAATTCGCTCATATCAAAGCGGATCAATGCAGATTCATCGGCAAATAAAAATTCCGCCAGCGATTTAGCTAATTCTGTTTTCCCTGTGCCGGTTGGTCCAAGGAAAAAGAACGAACCGATCGGTTGTCCGGGTTTGCTCAAGCCAGAGCGCGATTCAAGGATGGCAGCACTGATTGCCTTCAACCCATGATCCTGACCCACTACCCGCTTTTTAAGGTATTCCTCCATATTCATCAGTCGTTCGCGCTCCTGCGATTTCAACTTACCCAATGGAATACCCGTCTTATTAGCAATTACTGAAGCAAGATCAATTTTTTCTACCTGTTCCTTTTTCTCTCCGGCAAGATTTTCCAATTTTTCGAGAATCTTCTGCAGGTGATCGCGAACTTCCCCACTCATATCCATTTTTTCGATATCTCCCTCATCTTCGATCTGTGCAAAAAGAACATGACTCACCCTGTCCTTTAGTTGGGAATAAAACCACTTGTATTCCTTTAATCGCTCTTCTTCAGACAGTTTGTTGTCCTTGTTCAGCACCTCTAAACCTTCTTTTAATCCCGCAATTTCTTCTTTTGATGTCTCTTCCATGAGCCTGACAACACTCATTGTGCGGTCAATAAGATCAATGGCGCTGTCGGGAAGTCTTCTGTCTTTGTCATATCGTTTAGCCAGCCGCACCGCTTCGGGCAAAGCATCCTCTGCCAACTTTAGTTCATGGTGTTTTTCATAATATGGGGCGATCATTTTCAGCATTCGCACAGCAGTGGTCTCATCGGGTTCATCTACTTTCAGCACTTCAAATCGCCTGCTGAAAGCTTCGTCCGGCTCAATGAATTTCCGGTATTCATCATTCGTTGTAGCACCAACAAGGGTAAGCTCACCCCTCGCCAGTTCG
>JADLBA010000075.1 GCA_020848015.1 Crocinitomicaceae bacterium
TGCCTGAATATCTCCATAAGTTCTCAAACCATTAGATGGGGGGGAGGAACTTGTACCAACGCTAAGCCCGTTGCTGATATATGAAGCTCCTGAGCCGGTAATATTTGTACTCCCCACAACAAAAGAATTTGAACTTGTGTTAATCTTTATATCGCCGCTCGACAATATACCAGAGGTAGGAGGAGAGGTGGTTGTTCCGACACGTAAACCATCGGTAATGTATGTGTCTCCATCTACCAATAATTCATAGGATGAACTTGGGCCGCCGAAGCTATTAATAGAAACAGCGTTCCACGTCGGGTCAATTTCGAGTACATCATTACATTCCCACTGGCCATTATTATATACAGCCGTCATATCTTCTGACGGGGAGCTACAGTTGATAGTAGTACCGCCACCGCCACCACCGCCGCCAACAGCGGTCCAGGCTGACCCATTCCAATAGTAAAATCCTGCGGGAGAAAGCCCGCCGCTTCCATTGTTATACACCAGCAAACGGGTAGCTGGGGAGGGTATGGTACTCACATCGCTGGTCCCGGTGAGCGCTATGCGGGGGATCAATACCCCTTTATCCGCATAATCCACATCGAGTGCAGCGGAAGTAGCGGGGGCATTGCCGGAGGTATTGATACTGACACCGTCTTGTGAGAGAAGATGATCTGAGTAAAGAGTTCCCGCAGCCATCAGGGTCATGCCCATGAGTGCCCGGAACTTTGGAAGAGTAGTAAAGTGTTTCATTGTTATTTAGTTTTGGTGATGAATGAATTTATAGGATCGGATAGTAGTATTCAAATAAGGTTTGTCTTAGCAGAGTAAATGTAGTGATTTATTCTGTATGATTTCCATGAGTATATCAATTTTTGTTATCAGGTGTTGTTAAAATTATTTTCGTATTGTGTTGCTTTATTTCTCCGCAATCTGGGGCGGGGTTTGCAGGCCGAGCTCTTTTACCGCCGGGGTGGTGGCGGCCAAGCTGCTGATGAGCTTGTTCACAGTCGCCTTCAACTCGGCAATTTCCTGTTGTTGTTGCTGAATAAGGCGATCTTGCTCGGCAACGATAGGCACAAGGTAAACACCGACCTTGTCATAGCGCACACTGTAACATTCCTGCTGGGTGGTATCTACAATTTCTCTTCCGGTTTCAGCATCAATTTTAAACAATCCGGTATCGCCTACCCAGCTTCTCTTAGGGCCGTAAACCACGAGGTCGGGCACTACTTTCTCCACCTCTTCCGCAATGAGTCCGATGTCGGCATCACCGCCACAGGCCGGTTTCAGATTAAAACTGACGGGGTGGAGTTTGAATAATTGTTCTTTATCAATCTTCAGGTCTTTGATATTTTCTTTCACCTTGATGGTAGAAGACTGCACTTTGATATAACCACTGGAACTTCTCACTAGTGCTGTTCCCGAAGAAGAGGCCGATGCGAGGATGTACTCTCCTCCTGTCTGAATATTTCCAGAAGTTCTCAATCCGCTGGAAGGGGGAGAGGAGGTCGTACCAACACTAAGCCCTCCGCTGATTATTGAATTTCCTGAGCCGGTAATATCTGTAGAGCCGACAACAAACGAACTGCTGCTGCTGTATAGCTCTACATCGCCGCCAGAGATAATACCATTGGTGGGGGGCGAGGTACTGGTTCCGACTCTTACACCATCATCAAAGTAACCGTGTCCGGCTACGCGAAGGCGGTACGATGAAGAAGGAGTGGTGCCGATGCCGACATAATCAGTAAAATGACCATCGCCGTCCACGCTGAGTTCATACGAAGAGTTGGGGCTGAAGCCTATCCCGACATTGGCTCCACTACCGCCTACCCGCAGGTCGTAGGAAGAACTGGGAGAAGTATTGATCGCTACACTGCCGCCAAAACTGTCGTCCACCTGCAGTACATCGGTACACATCCAAGTACCGCTGCCATTGCCGCGAATAGTGTAATTATCATTGAAATTGGTGCAGGCAGGGGATAATGTAACACCGGCTCCGCCGCCGCTTCCTCCGCCAGTACCTGTTTGCAGTCGTTCCCAGGAGAAGCCTGTCCAGTAATAATAACCAGGGGTAACATCGCCGGTGGTAGAGGTATTATAGACTAACAGGCTTGTGGCGGGGCTCATTACCGGGCTGGCAGAGTTGGTTGCCGACAATGCAATACGGGGGATCAGCAGTCCCTTGTCGTTGTAATTCACATCAAGTCCGGCGGAAGGATCGGCGGGAGACCCGTTGGGGTTGATACCGACACCGGTCTGTGCAAAGGAGGTGTTGCAGACAGCCGCCATAGCAGAGAAAACAGCAACGCGGAAATTTTTCGACAGTAAAGAAATCAGAACAGTTTGTTTCATTTGTTAATAATTGGCCGGGGATGATAGTCTATCCGGAAAATTCGTAAGGGTTTTGACAAAAGTACTATGCGTAACGAAGATTAAAAAATAATTTTAGACTGGGGATGGAAAATTAACATTTTGACCATCAAAAGGCTATGATTAATGAGGTGTACTATGAGCGGCGGAGATTGATGCTTCTTCCGTATAAACATGAACGCAAAGCTATTGAACGGTAAATTCAAGCACCGAAATGAAGGCTGCACCCGTACCAATGTCTAATGTGGTGTTTTCTGGTATCCAAAAGGGCAACTGTGTGAGGTCGCCGGTAGAGGTAATAGACGATCCTGCACTATAGTTGCTATAACAGCTTGAACTATTTGTAGCATACCGTGCACTAATGTGAATCGTCGTGCCATTCACCTTGATTTGGGTTGAATTTCCCTTTGTAGCACAATTCCCTGGCATTGTCAATAATTGATCGGAATTGCTAGCCACGCTGAGGACTTTCCAAACTTTTCCTGAGGGTACGGTTTGCAGCGAGGTGACGAGTGTCGCCTGACTGAATTCGAGGGTATGCGATTGGGCACAGGCAAGCTGTGTTGCAAAAGCAGTAGCAAACATGGTAAGCAAAATCGCCGTGATTTTACAATGAGAGAAAGTCAGTTTTGTTTTCATAATGAGAGGTATAAAATGAATTTATATATCCGTAAATATATATTTTTTGTTGTTCGGAAAAAAAACAGGTTCAAACATTCTGAGGATAGCGCGTTTAAGGCATGAGAGGGGCAGCGTTTAAAAAATGTTTTTTTCCCGCCCGAAAAACCCATCCCTAATTGTAAATTGACCCCAAAGGGGTTCACAGGTTTATAGAAATAATAGAACAATATAGACACGACCCATCGGGGTCGCACAACGGACTATAAACATCAAATCCCCTTAGGGATTATATATAAAATTGAATAGGAATGGATTTTAACCCATTCCTACTACATTTTGAAACCAACATAACACCCGCGCCAATCGAGGGATTGAGCGCCTAATAGGCACCAGGTTGGGTGAAGTCAGGAGGAATAATTTCTCTCACTGACCCACCGTAAGGTAGTCCGTCGGATTGACGGGCAAACCATCTTGCCATAATTCAAAATGCAGGTGAGGCCCTTCGCTGTGGTCGCCGGAGTCGCCGATAAATGCTACCGACTCGCCTGCTTTTACAGCATCCCCTGTTTTCTTAAGCAGCACAGAATTGTGCTTGTAAACAGAGATAAGGTTGTTGGCGTGTTGTATCTGAATCACATTTCCACCATCGGCAGTAAAAGAGGCCATTATTACCGTGCCATCGAGTACCGCCTTCACAGGATCGTCCTTGGGGCCGATAAAATCCACACCGAAATGTCCTTTCTTTGGATCAAATTCACTCGATACAGAACCATTTACCGGATTAAAAAGAAGATAATCCCGCCGGTTTGCTTTGGTGTTTTTCTCCACCGAAAGCTGAAAGCGATCCTGCTCTGATAGCCGCTGGCGAAGGGTGCTGTCCGTTTGAGAAACGCTGTATTCAAGATCAGCAGGGCGCACATTTTTGGTTCCGCTATCTGCCGCATTCCGCAGTGTGCCTCCCGATAGTAATATCTTCAGATCATTTACATAACGTTCATTCTGACCAACGACACCGAGCAACGAGTCCACCTGCATTCTTGCCTTTCGCGCATCTTCCCGATAGACATAATCGGTAAAATCCGGTATCACATAAGCCTTGAGCGGAGTGAAGGCTACAAGGACATAAATGAGTGCTCCAAATACGAGCAAAAGCCCACCGAACATAACTATCAGGTTCATGGGAGTGAGTGAATAAGATAACTGCTCTTCAAAAGTATTTTCATTGAGAATGGTCAGCCTGAAGTGGCTGCGCAACTTTCTCATGAGTTTCTTTTTTACAGGCTTCGATTCTTCCGCCATTGATTGGTTTTCTGCAACGTTGATAAAACGCAGGCAAAAATGCAATATTTTTGCGCCTTTCGTGTTTAATGCCTGTTTAAAAAAAAATTGTGAGTTCCTGCCCCTTATTGCTAAAAAAAGACTTAGGTCAATCGCCACATTACTGTTGTGTCGTGGATATATCTTACGTCACATCATCTTTCCAAAAGAACAGAGCTATTCCTACATTTTTCCGGGCATTCAGGTACCTAAAATGCGATCGTCCGTGAAAAGACAACTCCTATTTTTCTCGCCAGTCATTATTTTTACAAGCCTCCTTGTAGCGGCCTGTTCTACGAAAAGAGACGGAGTTGCTCCCCGAATTTATCACAATACCACCACACACTTCAACGGCCATTTCAACTCCGGTGAAAGCATGAAAAAGGGAGTGGCGAAAATTGTTGCGGCAAATAAAGACGATTACGACAAAATACTCCCCGTGTTTATCTACGGCGATGAAACCACCGCTAAGTCAGCCTATCCTGAAATGGAGCGTGTGATCGAAAAATCAGAAAAGGTCATCGGTAAGCACACCATCAAGAACGAGGGAAAAAAAGAAAGAAAGCGGCCAGGATTCAACAAATGGATAGATGATAATTATATGCTGATCGGACAGGCATATTTTTATAAAAAGAATTTCATTGAAGCAGAAAAAACTTTCCAGTTTGTAAGCAGGAAATACAAGGAAGAAGAGACGGTCGCTACCAGCAATACCTGGCTTGCAAGAAGCATGATCGAAAAAGGCGAGTACACAAAAGCTCTTCAGGTAATGAATCGCGTAGAAGCAGAAAGCAAAAAACTCGACGACAAACTCAAAGTGGACTATTACTTAGTTTTTGCAGACCTGTATATCCGTCAAGAGAAATACAATGAAGCAGCAGAAAAACTCGAAAAAGCCATATCTCTGATAAAAAAGAAAAAGCTCCGCGCTCGCCCTCACTTCATACTTGCGCAGGTGTATGAAAAGCTGAATAAGTCGCCAGAGGCGCAAAGAGAATACGATGCGGTTGTCGTTTCAAGACCTCCGTATGAACTCGAATTCTATGCGCGAATCAATAAGGCTCTTTCTTACAACCGGCGCGGGGGCAGTTCAGATGAGATCAAAAAGCAACTGATGAAGATGCTGAAAGATGAGAAAAATCTGACCTACCGCGATCAAATTTATTATGCGCTCGGAGATATTGCGCTGGAAGAACAGGACAGACCCACTGCCATCTACTATTTCGAAGAGTCGCTGGAGGCCAACGTGGACAACAAAAAACAAAAAGCAAAAACTTTTCTGCGGCTGGCAGACTTGTATTTTGACCAGCGTGAATACGAGATTGCACAGGCAGATTATGACAGTACACTGAAAAATATCACCCAGGAACACAAACGGTATGTAGAGATCAGGGCACGCGCTGAAAGTCTTACAGAACTAGTCGGCTACCTCAACACCATTGAGTTGAACGACAGTTTGCTCGTGCTCTGTGGAAAAAGCGAGGCCGATAGAGAGAAAGTACTGCGTGAAGCTGTAGCACAGATTGAGCGTAATATGGAGGAAAAGAAAGCCGCTGATGAAGCGCGTGCTGCCAAGTCAATAGCGCAGCAGGGATCGGGTATTACCGGTACATTCTGGTGTTACAATAAGGAGGCCCGGCAAAGAGGACACGATAATTTTATTGACCTCTGGGGAGATCGTCCGCTGAAAGACTACTGGCGACTTGATTCACGGCTTGCCTCTTCATTCGGAACCCCCGATGAATCTCAAGTAATAGCATCAACAAAAACGGCGGAAGGAAATAATGCCGAAACAGATCCTTACAGGGTGCCGACAGTTGAAGAATTGAGGGCAGAACTGCCTTGCGACGACAATACAAAAATTACCGCCACAGCGGCTGCAACTGCTGAAGCCTATTATCAGGCAGGAGTCATATACAAGGAAAAACTCGACGATAGTGACAACGCAATCAGTTCTTGGGAACAACTTGTAACGAATATAGAAAACAGTGATTTTCACCCGGTGGCTATTTACCAGCTTTTCCGCACCTGGCTCTCCAAAGAACAATTGGAAAACTATAAGGGAAATCCGCTGTGTAGCACCTGCAACTCTGAATACTGGGGTGATATCATTAAAGAACGCTACCCATCCAGCGAGTGGGCGCGACTGGTTGATAATCCCGAATACCAAGACGTTCGTGAAATGAACGAGAGCGCAGAACGGGAGGCTTATGAGGCCGTTTACAAACTATACACCGGCAGAAATTATGCTGAAGCCATTACGACTTGCAATAATGTGATCAGCACACAGCCCGATAATCACCTAATCTGTAAATACAAACTTCTCCGGGCTATCTGTGTGGGCTACTCCGATGCAGTATATGGGACGAAGGAAAACTACTTGAACGAGTTGAAAGAAGTTAAACAGAGTTGTGCCTCTTCAGATGAAGGGAAACGCGCATCCGAATTACTAAGTGCCGTCAACCAGGAGGCGGGGATTTCCGCAGAAAAAGCGGACAGCACTACTACTTCCCAAGCACCAAAGCCCGAACCCAAACCCGAAACAAATTTCATCTTCAATGAAACATCTGAACATTATTTCGCGATGATTATTCCCGTAGAAGGGTCTTCTATAGACAAAACAAAGGCGCAAATTGCCGATTTTAATGCAGAGTTCTTTGCTTCTGCCAATGTGAAAGTGACCAATAACCTGTTAGATAAAAACAGCCATATTGTAATGGTAAAGCCATTCAAAACCATCGCTGAGGCTAAAGACTATATGGCTACCTTCATGCTCAACACAGGAAAATTGAAAGATATAAATTCTAAGGGGTTTACCCATTTTTTGATATCAAAACAGAACTATATTGCGCTGTTCAAAAGCAAGGAATTAGATAAATACCTCGAATTTTACAAGGCTTATTATGAATAGCCTGCTTTATGTTATTAAAAAACCAACGCAGCATGGCAAGAACCGCCGAAACTACACCTGAAATGGCCATCAACAGGATTGTTGAAGGAACATCTATCGAAGGAGAGATCAAGTGCGAAAGCAATATCCGAATTGACGGATCTTTCACCGGAAATCTTACGACGAAAGGACGATTAGTCATTGGGCCTGCCGGAAAAATCGAAGGCACTATTTTTTGTCAGATCGCCGAAGTGGAAGGATTAGTGAAAGGAAAAATCCGCGTTCAGCAGTTGCTCTCTCTGAAAGCCACCGCAAAAGTTGAGGGAGATATTTTCACCGACAAACTCTCGATCGAGCCGGGAGCGACCTTTTCGGGAGCCTGCAATATGGGGGCAAAGGTGAAAGAGATAAAAAAAGATGGAAGAGTTCTCGAAGCCGAAGCGGTCTGATTCAATCCTCCGCTTTAGTGGAATGGCAGCACAAATGGGTCTCACAATCGGGCTTGGGGTATGGGGCGGAATCAAACTTGATGAGCGGTTTCCAAATTCTTTCCACGCCTGGACCCTCTCCCTGTCACTTTTATCCGTAGGCATCGCTATGTTTATGGTCATTCGAGACCTGATGAAAAAATGAACCCACGCTCTTTCTACAAAAATCTTTTACTGACCTGCGGCATTCTTCTATCCGCATTATTTGTGCTGAACCAGATGAATGTTCCCTTCCCTGCGGTTCTTTTCGCAGTGGTACCGGTCTATGCCTTGCTGGCTTATTATCTCTATACCATTATGCGCCGGTCGGAGGCAAAGAGTCCCGCAAGATTCGTATCGGCTTTTATGGGGGTTATCTCTATCAAACTATTGCTTACAGTCACATTTCTCGGAATTTATATCTATTTCTTTCGCGAACAGAAATTGGCGTTGGCATTGGGTGTATTCATTATCTACATCGCCTATACATTGTTAATCGTGAAGGAGCTCCGAAGGCAGTGAGAGCACTTCGCCCTATCTAAGCACTGTCTGGTGTTATTTTAGGGAATTCTATACCCATTAAATCTTCTTTACGTCAAAAAAAACATTGAAATTCTTCTGAGTCTTCACGTAATACGCTCTTTTCGTGGCACTTAAACATGATTTGTTTTTTTTGCTATAAAGTGCTCTTTGTCTTGATTGCGTGCATACTTTTGCGCCGATTTTCAAAAGGGGGTAGATTCATGGAAAATACCAGAAAACGCATTTCATTAACGACGGCCTCGTTCCTGATTTCGTTGTTTATGTTTTCAGGTCTGATTTTTTCTTCCTTCATCACTTTTGCGGCTTCCGGTGCTGAGCACAGCGGGGAAAAGGATTTCAATCCGGGCGAAATGATCATCCACCACATCAGCGATGCTCATCAGATACACATCATAGGATCCGTTTATATTCCACTGCCGGTAATTGTCTATCACAAAGGACATCTCGATTGTTTTATGTCCTGCCGTTTCTGGGCCGGCACTGATGAGAATAATGAATTGATCTATCAGCCTTACACCGCGCCATCCGGGATTACCTATCAGAATCACCACGAAGTAATTGAAGTCGTCAGTAGCCATGATCATGGCCACACTGCATCAGACGTTGAACACCACACGACTGAAAATGGAGTGAATCACGAACACCATACAATGGTTGCAGGAGTAGAAGAATCCTCAGACAGCCTTGCATTATCATTGGAGGCGGTTGCCGCAGAATCTGCAGATCACGCACATCGCGGGCACGGGGTGAAGGCACTCGATTTTTCGATCACTAAGTCGGTGTTTGGTATGCTGCTGGTCATCGTACTGATGATTGTGATTTTCCGCTCTGTCGCAAAATCTTATGAAAAAAGAAAAGGTTTGGCACCCAAAGGACTTCAGAACCTTGTGGAGCCTCTGATCCTTTTTATCCGCAATGAAGTAGCTATTCCATCCATCGGAAAGAAGAAAGCAGACAGATATACTCCCTTTCTGCTAACGATATTCTTTTTTATCTGGATGTGTAATTTGCTTGGACTTGTCCCGTTCATCGGCGGGTTCAATATTACCGGCACACTGAGTATTACACTTACCCTTGCTGCGATCGTTTTTATCATCACCTCCGTGAGTGGCAACAAGCACTACTGGGGGCATATTTTCTGGCCTCCCGGTGTTCCGCTGCTGATCAAGTTTATTCTTGTTCCCATTGAGTTTATGAGTGTCTTTATCAAACCGACGGTATTGATGATCCGATTGACGGCCAATATAGCCGCAGGGCATATTATCATTCTTGCATTTGTAGGGCTGGTGCTTCTCTTCGGTCAGTCAAGCGCTGCAATGGGATACGGTGTGGGAGTAGGTGCGGTTCTGTTCATGGTCTTCATGTTCTTGATAGAGTTGCTTGTAGCATTCCTGCAGGCGTATGTTTTTACGCTACTGGCGGCGCTGTATTTCGGCGACGCAACACAGGAGCACCATCACGATGATCATCATTAATAAAGTAAACAGTAAATAAAAAACCATACAACAATGGAAATCCTTTCAACAATCCTTCAGGCAGGCGGTGAGTCATTAATTCACAAAGGTCTCGCAGGCATGGGCGCAGGTTTAGCAGCAATTGGTGCCGGTATCGGCGTAGGCCGCATCGGCGGGACAGCATTAGAGGCCATCGCCCGCCAGCCGGAAGCATCAGGCGACCTTCGCGCTAACATGATCGTTGCAGCCGCTCTCGTGGAAGGAGTAGCTCTTTTTGCGGTGATCGTTTGCCTGCTGGTTGCACTCTGATCTATTAAAAATTATTTTTTCAATCACCCGGTAACCCCCACGTCATGGAAGGTTTATTAAGTGTTTCGATAGGTACGGTCGTCTGGGCCTCCATCGCCTTTTTACTGGTGATCGGTATCCTAGCAAAAGCAGCCTGGAAGCCGATTATCAAGTCGCTTAATGAGCGAGAAGAGGGCATTGCACAGGCTCTTGGAGAAGCCCGCAAGGCCAGGGAAGAAATGACCCTGCTTCAGGCGGGTAATGAGCAACTGCTGCGAGAGGCACGTGATGAACGCGACCAAATCCTCAAAGACGCGAGGGCAATGGCCGAAAAACTCCGTGCAGACCTCAATGCTAAAGCACAGGCTGAATACGACCGCAAGATAACTTCTGCCTTGGTTGAAATTGACAACCAGAAAAAGGCTGCTATTGCTGAATTGAAAAATAATGTAGCAACACTTTCCATTGAAATTGCAGAGAAACTGGTAAAAGAAAAACTCAGCGATCCGGAAAAGCAAAAAGTGTTGAACGAATCTTTGCTGGCTGAGATCAGCCCTAACTAAGCACAGGCAATGAGGGGAATCAGAATTTCATCCCGGTACGCCAAATCGCTGCTTTCCCTCTGTATTGAGCGCGGTAAAGTGGACGAGGCATTCAGTGATATGACCGCCGTTTTCAATGCGATTGACGGAAGTCGTGATCTGTCAAATTTTCTGAAAAGCCCATTGATTAAGCCGGATAAAAAGATCAATATCCTGACTGCTATTTTTGGCAACCAGATTGGACAACTAACAATGAGTTTTGTCTCGCTCCTTACAAAAAAAGGAAGAGAGGCATTGTTGGCAGAAATCGCTGAATCCTTTATCTCACAGGTAAAAGAGTACAAGAATATCAGTTCAGTAATACTCACCACTGCTGTGAAATTGGATGAAAGCACTCGCGCCAAAATCGTAGCTCTTGCCGGAAAACTTAAAAATGGCACGGTAGAACTGAAAGAAGAAATTGATCAAACTATTATTGGTGGATTTGTTCTGCAGGCCGGCGACAAGAAAATTGACGCATCAGTTGTATCAGAATTAAAAGAACTCAGAAGGGAGTTTGAAAAGAACCCTTATGTTGCCGAACTATAATAGATGGGCACTGAACAAAAAATAAAGTCAGAATCATGGCAGAAGTAAAACCAGCAGAGATATCCGCAATTTTGCGCGAGCAATTAGCCGGATTTAAAACCGAAGCTGAGCTTCAGGAAGTGGGCACCATCCTCCAGGTAGGAGACGGTATTGCCCGTATTTACGGACTTTCCAACGTTCAATCAGGAGAACTGATAGAATTCGAAAACGGGGTTCGCGGTATTGCCTTGAACCTTGAAGAAGATAACGTTGGCGCTGTATTGCTCGGCCCTTCGGGAACACTTAGGGAAGGTGCCGGTGTTAAACGCACCGGTCGCATCGCTTCTATCAAAGTAGGTGAAGGAATGCTGGGTCGCGTTGTGAATACGCTCGGCGATCCGATTGACGGGAAAGGAAATATCACCGGAGAAACGTTTGAGATGCCGCTGGAGCGGAAAGCTCCGGGTGTAATCTTTCGTCAGCCGGTAAATGAACCGCTGCAGACGGGTATCAAAGCAATTGATGCAATGATTCCCATCGGACGTGGTCAGCGCGAGTTGATCATCGGCGACCGCCAGACCGGTAAAACCACCGTAGCGATTGACACGATTATCAACCAGAAAGAATTTTACGATAAAGGCGAACCAGTATTCTGCATTTATGTAGCAGTTGGCCAAAAAGGCTCTACCATTGCAGGTACTGTTAAGACGCTGGAAGATGCCGGAGCGCTTGCATATACTGTTGTAGTTGCTGCAACAGCTTCAGACCCCGCTCCTCTTCAGTTCTACGCTCCTTTTGCAGGATGTGCGATCGGTGAATATTTCCGCGATACAGGGCGCCCCGCACTGATCGTTTATGATGATCTTTCTAAGCAAGCCGTTGCTTACCGCGAGGTATCACTGCTGCTGCGCCGCCCTCCCGGACGCGAAGCTTATCCTGGCGATGTATTTTACCTTCATAGCCGCCTGTTAGAGCGCGCCGCAAAAGTCAACTCAACACAGAGTGTTGCAGAACAGATGAACGACCTTCCCCCGAGCCTCAAAGGCAAGGTAAAAGGTGGTGGATCATTAACTGCTCTGCCAATTATCGAGACACAGGCCGGCGACGTTTCTGCATATATACCTACCAACGTGATTTCGATCACCGATGGACAAATCTTCCTCGAGTCGAACCTTTTCAATGCCGGTGTGCGACCAGCAATCAACGTAGGGATCAGCGTAAGCCGCGTGGGTGGCTCTGCACAGATCAAGTCAATGAAAAAAGTAGCAGGAACACTCAAACTCGATCAGGCACAGTTCCGCGAACTTGAAGCATTTGCAAAATTTGGATCAGACCTCGATGAGGCGACCAAGTTTGTCATCGAAAAAGGCCGGCGTAATGTGGAAATACTGAAACAGGGGCAAAACAAACCAATGACCGTTGAGAAGCAGGTAGCTATTCTCTACTGCGGAACCAAAGGGCTTTTTGCAAAAGTTCCTGTAGATCAGATCAAACGTGTGGAAGAAGAGTTTCTGACCCTCCTCGACCTGAATCACCGTCCGTTGCTCGATGCTCTCCGCGCAGGACAATTGACCGACGAGATTACCTCTACCATTGAAAATGTAGCAAAAGACCTCACTTCGCGCTTTTGATGATGCAGAGTGAAATGATAAAGCAACAGCATGGCTAACCTAAAAGAGATACGCAGCAGGATCACATCGGTGAATTCAACGATGCAGATCACCTCTGCCATGAAAATGGTGTCTGCAGCGAAGCTCAAGCGTGCTCAGGACACCATCACGCGAATGCGCCCTTATGCCGACAAATTGCAGGAAATTCTCAGCAATGTCAGCTCAAGCCTCAGCGGAAATGAAAATAAGTTCAGTCGTCAGCGTGAGGTAAAAAATGTATTGATCGTTGCGATCACCTCAAACAGAGGACTGTGTGGCGGATTCAACAACAACGTGATCAAAGAGATTCGTTATTCAATTCGCGAACAGTATGCCGGCACCGATGTAAAAGTAGTATCGCTCGGAAAAAAGGCATTTGACTTTTTCAAGCGCTCTTCTTATCACACTAATACCGGATTTGGCGATACACCCTACAGCATTTTTGATAACCTGACTTTTGACAACAGCTCTGCGATTGCCAAAGAGATCATGGAACAGTTTTCATCAGGAAAATGGGATAAAGTAGTACTCGTTTACAACCGTTTCAAAAATGCCGCTGTTCAGCAAATGATGCATGAACAATTCCTCCCGGTACTTCCTCCCGTAAACCAAGAAGCCGGGTCTTCCAAAACCGATTATATTTTTGAACCGGACAAAGAGCAGATACTCGAAAACCTGATTCCGGGATCACTGAAAATTCAACTCTTCAAAGCATTGCTCGACAGCAATGCTGCTGAACATGGAGCGCGTATGACGGCAATGCACAAGGCAACCGACAATGCACACGACCTTGTAAAAGAGCTGAAGCTGAATTATAACAAAGCCCGCCAGGCATCTATTACCGGGGAAATTCTCGAGATTGTGGCCGGCGCTGAGGCACTCAAAGGATAATCGTTTCAGAGTCTTCCCCACTAAGGTATATTTTGTCAGTTAGCCGGTAGCAGCTAGGCTTTTTTCAAGCATAGCATTGCACTGGAATTTCTCTTTCCTCTCACAATCGCACGATTTTTGAGTAAAACGGTGCACATTTCGGGCAATTATTTCATGATAATATTTAAACCCACCCTCCGTACACGCATTTACCTTTCGATGCTCGCCATCATTCTCATTTCTTTTCTTGTAACAGGGAGTATTGCCATCTACGATCATTTTGAACAAACAGAAAAGTATAACCTGCTGAGATTAGAGCGGAAGGAAAAGTCGGTCAGCGCCTCTCTCGAATATTTTGTACACCAGCATGGCGGCAGCATCCCTATAGATTCAGTGGCTCATCTCTTTGAAGATAAAGTCTGCGAACTTTCTGATGTACACAGCATTTTCATCGCGATGTATGATTTACGCGGGAATTATCTGATCTCAACGAATAGCATGATGATGGATTCGCTGCATGTTCCCTACCACATCAGCTATTCTATTCTCAAACAACTTTCTACCGGAAATGAAAGGGCGGTGTTAGACAAGTCATACCAAAGCCAAAATTTTTCACTTGCCTACTGGTATTTCAGGGATGCGTCAGAAAAACCGATAGCAATCATTAATGTCGCTTATGACCATACGATCAAGGAGGGAAAAGACATCATGGTTTTTCTTGCCGAGATCGGGCAGAGTTATATCCTGCTTTTCCTGCTCGCCGCATTTGCTGCCTATCTGCTTTCGACCTATATAACGCGCTCTTTGCAAACGGTATCACAGCGCATTCAGCAGGTTCAATTTGGAAAAAAGAATGAGCCGTTGCAATGGGAGAGCAATGATGAGATCGGCGCTTTGGTGAAGCAGTATAATCTGATGCTTTCGGAGCTTGAAAAAAGTGCCGGCCTCCTTGCACAGCAGGAAAGGGAAAGTGCCTGGCGTGAAATGGCGCAACAGGTAGCTCACGAAATCAAGAATCCTCTCACCCCCATGAAACTGCGTGTTCAGCACCTGTTGCGCTCTTGGGAAGATGATGCGCCGCATTTTGAGGAGAGGCTGAAAAGCTTTTCTACTACGATGATAGAGCAGATTGATACACTGACACGCATTGCCAATGAGTTTTCATCGTTTGCAAAAATGCCTCGCCCTAATATGGAAAAATTCGATATTCTTCCACTGATTCAGGGTGTGATAGACCTTCACAGGAACGAAGAAAAGGGAATCATCCACCTTCGCCCATACCATCTTTCATCCAGTGTTATCAACGTGGACAAAGACCAGATCATCCGCGTATTCAATAACCTCCTAACGAATGCCTTTCAGGCATTGAAAACCGACACTTACGGGAAGATTGATATTGCAGTGCGTAACTTTAAAGGCTATCTTATCGTGCGGATTAATGACAATGGAATTGGCATCCCTGAATCGGAACAGGTAAGAATTTTCGTGCCGAATTTCACTACAAAATCAACAGGAACTGGACTTGGGCTATCCATGGTTCATAGCATTGTTCAGCAGAACAATGGAAGAGTTTGGTTCTGGAGCAGGGAGGGAAAAGGAGCATCCTTTTACCTTGTGTTTCCTTTGGCAGTTTTTGAAAAGAATATCAAGTGAATGATTTGGAACTTTAAAAATAGAGTTTATTCCTTTGTATTTTAGAATCTATAAAGAGATTTTTTGTGCTATTAATCTCCGATTCAATCGTTTTATCATAATTTCCATTCACTTTGATAGAAGATAAAATATTCTGAATACTATTTGTAATTGTCATTAAAGGTTTTTCAGGGATGATGAAAGGAATTTTCTTGATGTAGTTTGCAGGGTTGTTTGCTGAAGGGTCAGCAAATAAGTGCAATGTGCGGAGACATATACTTTTTTGAGTGGGGGCTTTTTAAATCTGACAAAAAAAATGAGGTGAATAGAAGCCAGTATCTATCACTTTTTAGTTTTTGACGGATAATAATGATTCCTTCGCAACAAGATATATAACCCATGGAAAATTCCCGACCTGTTGCTTTTAGGAATGATCCTCTTCAAGAGTTTGCTGTAAAGAATACAAAACGGGTCTGCTGGGGCTTGCATCATTTTCTATTGAGGCCACCTGCAAGTTCAGAAGATAACTGCCGTCTTTTACTGAATCATCTGCATAAATCATCTCTGTAATGGTTGCATTTCTGCGAATATTCTCAGGGTAATTCCAAAACGCACGGTGGCCTTCGAGTTGTCCTCCATCATTTTCCCTGTCAACGCTTGGTAAGTCAACCAGCAGATGTTGTATTCCGACTTCCGCCATCCACTTAAGAGCCTCCTTTTCCAAGTAACAGAAATTGGTGTTTGAATAATCCATCTTCTTTTTTTGCGAACTATTTGGAAGGGTTCGTATGATCAATGCTTCCGGAACATTGCCGCACAGATTTGAAACGATTTCCTCCCGAACGACCATTCTGTCTCTCATTTTATTGACCCCTTTTTCAGATTTTACAGTGATGGGAGTTACTGATATAAGTTCTGCAAAAAAAAACCACGAGGATAAAACATCGTTGATGCTTTCAACCTCCGGGCTGATATGGCCAAAGGATTCGGTATGTGTGCCATGTCCGTGTGGATTGAATTTGATGTCGCGGAAGTTTACGCCCCCGCCAAGTTTCACACTCCCCTTAAAGTGCCGGTTGACGACAGGCTCAATAGAAACCCTGTCCAGATTCCACGCACAAGAACCATTGGATGAAATGGGGATGGAGATATCTATTCCCGATGAGAGGTCAGCTTCCCACTTTTTTCCGCGGTGTTTTATCGTAATGATCATATCATTAGTTTTCAAGAATAAAAAAATCGGAAGCGATCCGGTCTGCCAACAAAAGGCCATGTTTCGTGAGCCTTATATGAGAACCAGAAGCAATCATTTTTCCCTCTTCTTTCAATCGTTCTATTTCTTCTGAAAATTCACCTATGATATCCCTGCCAAATTCCTGTTGAAAAACATTAACATCAATGCCCTGTATGGTTCTAAGTCGAGTCATGATGTATTCATTGGCCCTTGTTCGCAGATCGAGTTCCTCTCTTTCGAACGGTAGTTTACCGGCGAATATATCACGGGTATAGGCAGGATTACTCGACACGTTCCACTGTCTCGAAGTACCATCAAATGAATGGGCAGAAGGGCCTACTCCAAGGTAATGCTTTCCCTGCCAGTACGAAGTATTGTGCTTTGACTCGAATCCCGGAATACAGAAATTGGAAACTTCATATTGCAGAAATCCGGCCTCCTCCATCAACTCTGTCATGACAATAAATTGTTTCCCGGCTTCCTCATCATCAGCAGCTTGCATTTGTCCTTTCTGTGAGCGATGACCGAATACGGTGCGGGGTTCAATCGTGAGACAGTAAGCGCTGATATGCTTGACTTTCAAATCAAAAGCGTTGTGAAGATTTGTCTTCCAGTCGTGTATAGGCATCCCCGGAATACCATAGATAAGATCAATCGTGATATTCGATATCCCTGCATCCTGTGCGGCTTTCACTGAATAATCCGCCTGCGATACCGTGTGACTGCGGTTCATCCATTTCAAGTCCGCTTCGCGAAAACTTTGAATGCCGATGCTGAGGCGGTTGATTCCTGCGCGTAGTAGTTCTTTTGTTTTTGCTCCTGACAGATCGTCGGGGTTAGCCTCCAAAGTTATTTCAGCTTGATCACTTACGACATAATGCCTGTGGATACCATCGAGCAGCCGTTTTATTTCATCCCCCTGAAGAAGGCTCGGAGTTCCTCCGCCGAAATAAATTGTTTCAACATCCTGCTGCTGTAAATAGCTGTTGCGTATCGCGAGCTCAGAATGCAGGGAATCAATCAACTCATTTTTCCGTTCCATAACCGTGGAAAAATGAAAATCACAATAGTAACAAGCCTTTCTGCAAAAAGGAATATGAAGATAGATGCCCGCCACGAGGCCAAAACTACCGAATCCTTTCCACAGATTATTAACTCTTTGCAAAAACACAGGATGATGAACATCCCCTTCACCACGGTTCAACGCATGATAACTGCCCCTGAAATGAAAAAGGCGTACATTAGCCGCTTCCAAATTTTGAAAAAGAATGATCCATGCCACCGTTAACGGTAAAACATTTGACATTGAGCTTAGAGGCAGGGAGATTCGCATCAACGACTCTGAAGTTCTTCCCGACATTTACCGGATTGACGATAAAACTTTACACCTGCTATGGAATAACCGTTCCTATACGGCAGAGGTCTGCGACATACATTCTGACACAAAGGAGGTGAAGATTAAGGTAAATGGCAATATTTACACTGTATTATTGAAAGACCGCTTTGATGTTCTTCTGAAAAATCTTGGACTTGATTCGGGTACTGCCAAAAAACAGAAAGAAGTCAAAGCTCCAATGCCGGGAATGGTGCTGAATGTGCTGGTGGCGGAGGGAGACAGCGTGGATAAAGAAACTCCATTGGTGATTCTGGAAGCCATGAAAATGGAAAATGTAATCAAGAGTCCTGCGCCGGGGAAGGTAAAACGTCTCGGTGTAAACCAAGGGCAAGCGGTTGAAAAGAATGCCATTCTCATTGAATTTGACTGAAACAACAATCAGAGGGAATAAGACGTTACTTTCAGTGGAATCATAAGCCCTCCCACGTCTATGCACTTCACATCTTTTTGTTCAAAACAAACAGGCCGGCAAGCGGTTGAATACCGACAAGCCCGATTTTTGTATTTGGATTATACCCCAATGAGTTTGCGACTATTATTCTTTTCTTTAACTCTCCTGTTGCTCGGACAGTTTCCAGAGACGATCTTTTCGCAGAGTTGTTCGGAAGTGAGTGAACACCCGCTCTGCGCCGGTGCCGCACCGATAACAAGCACACTAGAAACTACTCCTTTTTCTTACGGATGTTTTGATGCTGAGAATACGCGATATTTTTCTTTTCATACCAGTACGATCGAAAACGGGCAGATTTTTATTGAGATAGATCCTGCTGATTGTGATGATTTCAATGGAATAAACAACGTTTCGATGATCATTTTTGAGATAGAACCCGGCGACGATCCTTGTGATCCGGCCAACTATGTAAATCCGAGCGATTGTTTCACCGATAACGAACCATTTACTACGGCCTATTCCAACCTCACTCCGGATGCTGATTTTATTCTGGTCGTTGGATCAGATCACAATACGACCAATTACGGCCCCTGTATTTTTAATATATCCATCAGCGGGCCGGGCGTGGATGTAACCGCATCTGTAAATCCGATCATTATTACTCTTGGAGAAAGTGCGGTTGTCTCCGCCACCGGAAGCAATAATTCCTATCACTGGTCGCCTCCCTATACCCTGAGCAATGCCAGCACCGCTACTACGCAAGCAACACCGGAAGCGACAACTACCTATACTGTAACCACTACCATTGGAGAGTGTACAGTACAAGACGATGTAACGGTAACCGTTGGCCCTCCGGTGATGATTTACAATGCCTTCACCCCCAACGGAGACTTGATTAATGATACCTGGACCATCGTGGGTATTCAGAAATTTGAAGACGCGCTGGTCAATGTATATGATCGCTGGGGGCAGAACGTCTTTCGCTCGCTGGGCTACGGAAAGCCATGGGATGGCACCAACAAGGGAAAATACCTTCCCACCGCAGCCTACTATTATGTGATCGAATTGAATTCCTCAGAGGTCAGTATTCCTCCGATTACCGGAGTCGTATCCATTATCCATTGAATAGTTGAAGCAGTTTTCAATCCATATTATTTTTTTGTTTGTTTCTGCGACGGCAATTGCGCAGCAACTCCCACAATACACTTACTTCACCTATAACTACATCAATTATAATCCTGCAGTTACCGGACAAACACCCTGTCTGGAGATGAAAATTGGTTACCGGAGACAGTGGACAGGAATTCCCGAGGCTCCTAAAACCGGCTATGTAGTTGCACATGGAAAAATCGGCGTAAAAAAAAGATCATTTCACGGTATCGGAATGCTGGTGGACAATGATGTGGCCGGGCCATTCTCCACCACCTCCATGTTTGCGAACTATGCCTTTCATTTAAAATTGAACCGAAGCTACACGCTTGCTTCTGGTATCGGTATCGGATTCAGTCAGTACCGGGTGAATTATGGTGCTATGATTATGGAATTTCAGAACGCTGACCCTGCCATCAATGGAACAGTGAACAACTTTATTTTTCCCCAGATTAATGCGGGATTGTGGTTGTATAAACCTAATCAGTTCTATGGTTTTTCGGTTCGACAGATCAAGCCGAACGACATCAAAGGACTGGGCGATTCGAA
>JADLBA010000076.1 GCA_020848015.1 Crocinitomicaceae bacterium
ATGCTTTCTACCCTGCTCCTTGTTACCTGATCTACCGAAGGCAATTCAATTTCAAAGTCAATGGCCGGGTCAAACATTTTTCCAGTCAGTTTCATCACTAAGTCCACGGGGACACGCTGGCCTGAATTAGCCGTCTGATCAGGTAGAATATTTTGTAGCGAAGCGGAGACCTTGTAAACGGTTTCGAGGTTCAGTTCAGCCCCAAAAGGATCGCCGTACCAAGAGATCGTCCCGCCTGGTTTAACGGTAAATTCTTTGTTCAGAAGATTTTTTAGAGTAAACAGGTAATCGCCCTTCATCAGTTCAACCTGCCCATACATATTGAAGGTCGAAAGATTATTGATCTCCATTGTAATACTGCCTCTTCCGCTTCCGGTCATTACATCTCCTACTGCCTCGTCAAAAATGATCTCAAACTTTGCGTCAGGAGTAATGTCAAACTTCATATTGAGCTTGATACCCATAAAATTGTTCGGCTCTTCCTTTTTTTCGCTTCGCGCATCCACGAAGCGGATAAAATTTTCAAATGTTACCTCTTCCGAGGCATTCATAGGCATAGAAAGGCGGGTTCCTTTTTCACTCTTGAGCCCAATATCAAACTCAAGTTGATCATCGTACCCGGAAATGTTTACATAGCCGGTTGAATAGGCCTTCCCATAATATATTGAGTTCATTTCAGAAGTAGTATTCATAACCAGCATTGGATCGTCCATCTCTGCATACACATCAAAATTCCATTCGGCAAAAGCGTTATGCAAAATGGTGCCTGTGAGATATCCCTTGTTTCCTTCCTGGTCTTTTATCCTCACGTGGTTGAACACAAACATATCGGGCTCTACTCCCACCTGCTCCTCAATGTAGTAGGTGGTATTGAGATAATTGACATAAATATTCGCACCATCCAATGCAGCAACGGATTTAAGCAATGGATTTTCCGGTGTACCTTTTACCGACATGGTGCCACTGGCATATCCGTTGATCTTCATAATTCCCTCCGCGAGAAATTCGTTGATAAACGCTAAATCAAGACGGGTAAAGGTCGCAACAATATCCAGTGAATTTTCCTTCTGTGCAGGGGTGTAATATCCTGCGAAGCTGAGTAGTGGAATATCCTGCCGGATCACTTTTCCATCCAGCCTCATTCTTTTTTTCATATTGTCCCATGTACTTTTCACACCAACCATTCCAATGAGGTATTCATTCATTTTGAGGTCGCTGATTTCTATGTCGCTGGTTACAATTACATCACCATACAAACCGCTGATTTCGGCGGTTCCTTCAGCAATACCATAAAATTGAATCTTGTTTCCGATAAATGGATTTACATTGGTGAGGTCAATGGCATCCATCGTGATACAGAGATTTTTTGAAGGGTCTTTATCAATGTCACCGGAAAAGTCAATACTCTGCATATTATTCTCCAGCCTTAGACCTGAAAATTCAAAGTGAGAGGAGTCCATCTTAACCTCACCTCCGGGCCTGAAATTCCACTTTTCATCGTTGATGATAAGTTTGCTGTTTTCAACGGTATAATTAAAATTTTCATACCCTCTAACCACTATCTTTCCATTCATGTCGCCCCAGTGCGATGCAGTGGTATCTCCCCAAGCTACGGAAGAATAAATGGTGTCTGCATCACTTCTTGTATCAATGGCAAAAGATTCAAATACAAGCTCCTTCCCAATCTTCAAGCGATCAGAACTCAGTGTCAGATAGAGTGACTCATCGGGTCTCCGGGCATCCAAGGTAAAACTTTCAATCCTGTTGTCACTATAAGAGACACTGTCAGAAACAAGGTTGATCTCAAAGAACGATTCCGCTTCATTCACCACCATATTCAACCTTGTTTGTGAAGCTACTTTCAGTTCCGGAATGAAAATTTCAGAGATATCAGAAAAGTCTTTTATCAAAAAATCGAGAGTAAAGTTCTGTGGTTTATGTTTTTCCAGGGGAGGATTGTACTTAGGAATGATATGGGTGAGAATTTTTTCGAAGCTCGATTGAAGCGTAGCGAGGTCGAAATCCCCTTTCAGTGTTGCATCAGCAATATCAGATGAGAGAGTAACTATCATTCCGTCCTTCCTTTCTGATTTCAACTGAATTTTTTCTACAAAAAATTCTTTTGTCAGCGTGCAATACGAAAGATCCTCTACCTCAATAGTGCCGGTGAACCGCTGGAAATCGAATCCGGAACTATTGACCGTGATATTGCCACTAACGGTGCTGTAATCAAAGTCTGTAAGTAGTTTGGTTGCCCTTAAATCTAACCAGTCTATTTCAGACTCAAAATTCAACTCAGGACGGGCTTTGGTAAAATCAATTTTTCCATCAAATGCCATCACGAGATTGGGATCATCCACCCTGATATTACCATCAAAAAAGCGTTGACGGAAAGTTCCATCAGCCTTGATGTTGCAGTAATTATAGCCATTCACTTCAATGTTCGGAATAGTTCCCTGAAACTCTGCATCCACCTTATCGAGTGCTATTCCCTTCCCTTTCAGAGTCAGGCTGCTTGTAATGGGACCCAGCATCTGCTTATTGTAAAACCTGCCAAGGTCAAACTGTTTTGTTCCGAGGTTACCACTGTATAAATAATCGTTGGCTGCGCTGTCTTTGCGCAATGCAAGGTCGCTGGTTATTTCCCCAATGGCAGTGGTGAGTTTCCCGTTCGCGACAAAGTCATTGATAAATCCAGTGAAATTTCCAGAAAACCCCCATTGCCCAAGTGTAGCAATATTCGCCGGCGTTTGAAGATAATGCAGCGAGTCAAAAGGTGGCAATTGAATGCGGTCGAGCTCTCTCTTATTCGACGAGAGCTCTTTTATATCAAGGGTAATAAAAGTCTGATCAATTTCAGGCAATCCGTCCATGCTGAAATTTCCGTGAAAGTGTGAATAATCATCGAACTTTATCCTGATATCCCTGCCCTTCAGGTGAGCAATTCTTCCTTTTACATTGCCGGAAAATTCAATGCTCTTTTTCCATCCATGAAGATCACTGCTGAAAAAAGCAAGGTCCCCCATTTCAAGAACAGAGTTATCAAAACGGTGATCCATTTTAACCCTGTTTTCGAAATCGTCCAAGTCTTCTATGGATTCAATAAAGAAGATTAGATCACCATTGAGTTCAGATGCTGCGGTCTGAATGTGAGAGCGGGTGAGAGCCACTTCACCCTGCCTGATAGTCAACTCAGACCGGAATTCTTTCAATTCAAGGCCCGATATATCTGCTCCGGCTAATTGCGAAATATTGGCATGGATCGAATCTCCGACCGCAGAAAGATCTTCCAGATCAAGATGAACTCCTGTGAGGTGCAGCCGGTTCCAGTCGAGGCCAAATACTCCGCGTTCAGGCAGTTTCATATTACAATAATTCAGGCGGCCATCAATGATTGATAAATTTTTTAAAAAAACATTTGATGTTGAAGAGGTATCAGTAGAATCAGAGAACTGGCGGATGTAGTTAAGGATAAATTGATAGTTCAGAACAGTATCGCCTTCATATTTTACCAGATTGAAATAGGGTCTGTCAAGGGTGAGGTTCGATATCTTTACATCGCCGTTTTTTTTATTCACTGAAAATTCACGAAGCCTCGCTTCTGGAAGGTAAACTAAGGTATCTTTTTTCTGATCCTTTATCAGCACTTCTCCAAGAACAAAACGTGACCAGAGATCAATTTCCACTTTTCCCACCGATACCTCTGTTCCTAACTCACTACTGAGGTAGCGGGCAGCAATGCCGGCAGCCCAGGTCTGTACCGGCGGATACTGAAATGCAAAATAAGCTGCCGTTATCAGCAGAAAAAATGCGATCAGCGTATTGCGCAGTATTTTCAGCAGCCTTTTCATCTCAAACTTTACGGAAGATGCAAAATTATTGGTTTCACCATATCAGATATTATGCCCCATCACATTATATAAACTCTGCTGTGTGTGCAGTAAGTGGCCCGCGGGAAAAATGAACTACTTTCGCGCCGGAAGAATTCAAAAAAACATTTTTAGAAAGCAACCGGGATATGATTTTTCATCTTTTAAAAACCTTCCTGGCCATTAATTTACATGACATTCGAACAATTGGAACTGATAGAGCCTATCCTAAAGGCTCTGACGACGGAAGGATATATCACCCCAACACCCATTCAGCAGCAGGCAATCCCGATCGTACTTCAACACAGGGATATTCTGGGATGTGCACAAACCGGCACCGGAAAAACAGCGGCATTTGCTATTCCCATTCTGCAGATACTATATACTGAAAAAATACAGTCGAAAGGTAAACGCCCCATCAGGTGTCTTGTGCTTACACCAACAAGGGAGCTGGCAATACAAATAGATGAAAGTTTTGCTGCGTATGGGAAACACACGGGGATAAAACATTTAGTGATCTTTGGCGGTGTCCCGCAGGGAGCACAAGTCAACGGCCTGAGAAACGGAACGGATGTTCTGGTGGCTACACCAGGACGACTGTTAGACCTGATGAATCAGGGATTCATTGACTTATCGCATCTGAGAATCTTCGTACTCGACGAGGCTGATCGTATGCTCGACATGGGCTTTGTACACGATGTGAAGAGAGTGATTGCCCGTCTTCCCAAACAACGTCAGTCACTTTTTTTCTCGGCGACCATGCCTCCTGATATAATACAACTCGCCGGTACTATATTGACAAAACCGGAAAAGGTGGAAGTAGCCCCTGTTTCCTCTACTGCTGAAAAAATTGAGCAATTCTTATTTTTTGTTGACCGGGCTGATAAAAAGAAATTACTGATACACTTATTGCAAGACCCCATAGTAAAAAGTGCATTGGTATTTACCCGCACAAAACACGGTGCAAATAAGGTCAGTGCAGACCTCGTAAAATCAGGAGTTAGTGCAGAAGCTATTCACGGCAATAAATCGCAGAATGCACGGCAGAGCGCATTGAACAATTTTAAATCGGGAAAAACACGTGTATTGGTTGCTACAGATATCGCTGCTCGCGGAATAGATGTAGATCATCTCAGTCACGTTATTAATTTTGAATTACCCAACGTTCCTGAAACATACATACACCGTATTGGGCGCACAGGACGTGCAGGGGCAAGCGGTATTTCCTTTTCATTTTGTGACGAAGAAGAGAAGGAGTTCCTGCGCGATATTCATAAACTGATTGCAAAAACAATCGACGTGGTGTCTGATCATCCTTTTGTTAGTCATTCGAAAGCAGTACTTACTTTTTCTGAAAATAAAGGAAACAGTAAAACAGATAATTCAATACCGGCAGACAAAAAAAACAATAGCAGAAAAAGGTGGTTCAGAAGACGAGGGAAATCTGGAAAATAAATAGGAAATTGAATTCAAGCGTTTGATCTACCGGTGATATGCCGACAGTTTTCTAAGTATAACATCGCACGCTTCGTTGAGCATTCTGAAAACTTCGTGAAATCCATTATCATCGCCATACCAAGGGTCTGGGACTGCACTATTAGTGTTAAATGCTGCATGGAGAAACAGTTTTACTTTTTGTCTCTTTTCATCAGTATCGGCAAGCCTCAGTATATCACGGTGGTTGGAAGAATCCATTGTAAAAATAAGGTCAAAGTGGTCAAAATCAAGTGGATCAAACTGCCTTGCCCTGAGATCGCTTATGTCAACCCCATGGCTGTCAAGGCAATCAATAGCTCTTTTGTCGGGCGATTCTCCGACGTGATGGGAAGAGGTACCGCACGAATCGGTCGCAATCTTTAAACCGGCCTTCGCCGCTTTGTCTCTGAAAATTCCCTCGGCCATTGGTGACCGGCAGATATTTCCCAGACATACAAATAGAACCTTCATCTTTTCAGTGTATAGTTGAAATAGAGCCGGGCAGTAAGTAATTAAAGCGCTTTAAACCAATCTTGGAAAAGCCCGCCAATGCCTGGAAGCGGTTCTTTCTGGTAATTCAGTGCCCTTACTACACCATAAATAACTCCTGCAAGATAAATCAGGTAAAGAAAAAATTTGATTTTGACAATCCAGAATATAATAATGGTAAGAAGAATCAAGCCCAGCGCCTGACGAAGATGAAAACTGCCGAGCTCTGTTCTTCTCTGTGAATTCATTACTAATGCGATGATCCAGCCTACTATCCACAGATAGGAAATCACTGCCACATTGCGGCCATAATCTCTGTCTTTTTCATCATCGAGTATATCCATGGAGCAAAGGTAATCGTACAACTGCGAATTTCTTATGGCAACAAATAATTGCAGCCTGCCGTTTTACTCCATCATAGCGCTTATATAACTCAATCAACAAAAATACAATGGTTTCATCTGTTTCTCTGTTTTTTTCCCTGACATGATCCTGTGCCTTTAATCCATCGTTTTCAAAAGCATCCTTGAAATAGGCTGTATTGTCTGAAAAATAGGGCTTCCGTACCAGTGTCTTTCTAATTTGTGGATTTCTGAAACACTCTACTCTGCCCGTCCGTATC
>JADLBA010000077.1 GCA_020848015.1 Crocinitomicaceae bacterium
AGATCGAATACGGCTCCAAGTTGCGCGTAGCAATCGCTCCAACACTAAGAACAGCATATTCATTCAGCGTTACTCCGGGGCAAACCACCGCTTTAGCACCCACCCACGCCCCTTCTCCAATAATTATTTCACCTACCATCAGATCGAAGGAGGGCTTTGTAAAATCATGATTTCCACAGAGGAGCATGGCTCCTTGGGAAATACAAGAGTTGTTTCCGAGCGAGACCTTTCCAAGATTATCAATCCAAACATTTTCGCCAATCCATACATTTTCACCAATGGTCAATTTCCATGGATACTTGATGGTAACGCGAGGTTTGATCACAAGTCCCTTTCCTGTCTTAGCGCCAAAGAGACGTAGCAATACCCTCTTCACTCTTATCAAGGGAAAAGCAGACTGAAAAAATACCTGACTGGTAACATACCATAATATCCTTTTATAGGGTGGACCGGGGTTGTACCAATGGTTGCTAAAAGATGAGAGATCTGTTTTACCCGACATTTTTGAGTCGCCACGAAAAATTAGCGGATGCCAAGATAGTGGTTTAAAAACCTCTCATCAGCATAAACTGAATAACCTGGTTATAATTCCCTCTTTCATAGAAACTAAACTGGTTGGCATAATTCGGCGAAGGCCGTATCGGAATAAACGATGTGGAGAGCTTCAGTTCTAACGACCAATAATCTCCCATCAAAAGAACGGCAGAACCAAAAGCACCGATGTCGTACTTTTCAAATGGAGGATTAGTCGGGTAGCTATATTTATTTGATACACTTTTCTGACTGATCAGAAAGGCAGCACTTGCTCCAAGAGAAAAAATCCACCGCTCCTTCATTTTATATCCCAATCCAACAGGCACTTCAATATAGTTGAGTTTGTAGGCAAAAGAGTTGTAGGTGATAGTATCAATTTTGGTTTGACTCCCTTTATTGATAAACTGAATGGACATGGATCCAGTCAGGTGACTGGAAAGTGAGCTCCTAACCCATCCGCCGCCGGCAAAGCCGAACTTGTTCCAACCGGCGAGTCCATCGCCCGACATTTGCGAAGTTACAAGTCCGGCAGTTAATCCTGCCTGAAATTGCTTCTGTGCCAACGAAAAAAGAGGGTATAGCAACAGAAAAAAGAAAAAGATTTTTTTTTTCATCAGTTCAAAATTGGAGATTCGACTGCATTCACAATCTCTCCGCTCGATGCATTTACGATAAATGCGGCTACCGAACAATTGTTCGGTAGCCACGATTCATTCATCGGAAAGGAAAAACTTTTGACCGGTTGATCATTGAGCAGTGGATCTGTTATCAGCGGAATTCCCATAGCATCTGTAATCCCTGCGCGCAATATACAATCATGCTCAAAGTCTGTTACCACTTCCGGGTCGTTTCCATACCATATCTGAGGGCTGATAATATGTGATTCGGTCAATAGAACGATGAGGTGGTATATACCGGAGAGATTTTTAAGAAACTGGGAATGAACGTGCACATTCAGGACTTTATCCGTCTCCACATAATCAGCGATCAATTGCATCGCCACAACAGGCGATGTATTCAGTCTGCTTTCAATGATGGCTTCCCACTGATTATCAATGAAAAAATTAGACGGCCCTCCCTGCCGGTCAATGCGTGCACATGGATTGAAACCACCTTCCAGTTGCGCCCAGTATTCATCGCCGACAGAAGTGTTATAGTCAGCCTGAAAAGGGGGATTACTCACCGATGCCAGCGTCCCTGCATGAATACCTACTACTACCAGCCTGCTCCCCAACTGATCGTCCATTTCTTTCAGCGCCAAGTTGGCCGGAGGGCAAAAGCCACAGAGGTGCCCTGTAAACTCTTCCACCAGAACATTTTTCTGGGGCTGATTCAGCACTTGAAAATTAGGAACGGGACCATAAACACCCTCTAAGTATTGGTTATCCAGTGTGATGACAGGATTCTCCAAACGATCACAACTATTGATACCAAAGGCAACTAGGAAAAGAGTACTCAGATAGCGCAAAAATTTTATGATCATAAGCTGGTTGTTATTGTTAGCTCAAAACCATTGGTTGCCGGTACAGCACGACATACTCCACCGATACAAAAAACTCCTTCCCTTCTCTTTCCATATCCCAGTGTAATTCGACTGGCTCCATTGATATACCCAACAGTTCCGTAAAGGTAATGAACCCTTTTTTCGGGGTTGAGGTTTCCATAGTTATACTGGTCAATAAGTGCTATCGTCCAATGGGGTGAGCGCGTATATTCAAGAATAATGGTTGCCCAGTCGCCCTTGTCCTGTTGGGTTTGTAGCGCTTGTATCTCCGCCCTTATATTGTCTTTAGAGGAGAATTTATACGCCGCTTCTACTACTTCAATATCGGCGTAAACGATGCCTTTATAGTCGGTAGTAACTGGAGTAGAAAGTGTATTAAACTCAAGGTAGTAGTAGGTGAACACAAATGATAATTCTTTGGAGGCTTTTTTCTTCACTTCGAGATTAAAGTCGCGCACATATTTTTCCGGGCCAAAGCCAAGAGAGTTTACACGATATCCGTAGATAAGACCTTCGTTTCCTGACATTCGTGAGCTGTCAAGGCTGTTAGCTGCAACATAATTGATCGCGATCTGCGTCCCGTATTTTCCTCCGAGCAGAGTTTCTTTTTTGAAATTATAGAAAACCTCCGCGCTGTAACTTACTTCCCCTGAAAAGGGTGTCGCATAGGGATAAAGCGTAGCGGCAAGGTTGTATGTATGTTGTTTGGTTAGCGCCGGTATATAGTTGATCGGCACATCAAAGAGTTTCATATTGCGGTCGGAACGAAAACTGAGATTATCAATAGATTTTAATGCCCCGCTGATTCCAAGTCCTTTTATACTGTAGCTCGCATTTAGAAAAATGCCTCTTCCTTTTTTATAAATGTACCCATTGTCAGCATTCGGGTCATTGATCTTTTCCGAATACTCTCCCGACAAGGAAATAGGCCCGCGGCTAATCAATAATCTCCCTGCGTATGTAGCAATATTTTCAGGAAGTTCAAGGAGGAGTGAGTCCTTTTCTAAAATACCTCCTTTCTGAAACTTGCTGACGAAACTTCCTCCAAGGGTCAATCTCGTTTCCTTTTCATTCAGAGTCTGTATCAGGTCATTAATCATAAACTCGCCGTCAATACCTCTTACAATACCATTGGCGTTGATCAGGCGGCTGTCAAATTCAAGACGTTGGTGGCCGTAAATGGCCTTTATTACTGCGCCGGTGTCGGGTGAAAAAATCACCCTTGCACCATCCAGCGCATTGTCAATACCAAGATTGGGTTCCCAATAGGATCGAAGCGTAAGTCCTGAGCCAAACTGCTCGTAAAAATTACCGAACGTGACATCGAGAAGATCGTTTTTGTACCGGACGAACCGGTTTCCAATACCAGTTCCTTTAAACCTGTTTTGCGGGCTATAACCCTGAATTGCGTTCAGGTAAGATTCAAATCTCAAGCCGGCAGAAAAATTTCCGAGTGTGTAAGACAGGTTTACGAAAGCAT
>JADLBA010000078.1 GCA_020848015.1 Crocinitomicaceae bacterium
GCTGATTGACCCGAAAGGAGAACTCCCTTTTTCCTCTTTTTCGGTGGAAGAATTAGAATTTATTTCAAACTCTTGCTTTATCACTGAACCAGGGCTGCCCGCCGGTCAACTGATAAAATCAGAATTTATCCCAGGACATGGCCTCGCTATGAATACATTGAGCAACCATTTTCGCCGGGTAGAAGTAGAGTTAGATCAGGCGTTGAAATACCTCAAAAGGGAATCATTCCATGTGTCAGAAATTCCTGAAGGGTGGGCAATCGTCAGTTACAACGGGTATTCGCTCGGCTGGATCAAAGGCGTAAAGACACGCATCAACAATTATTATCCATCGCAGTGGAGAATAAGAATGAGGTAACCACAACCTCGTCCTGAAATATATCTCCCACAATTGCTTTTATCGCCGCTTCATTGTTGATCATTCGAAAATTTTCTCCTGCATACAAAGAATATATTTGCCCATTCGCAGATCAATTTGCCGAGTATATCCAAACATATCTTTTTACTCCTGTTGCTGTCGGGGGCACTTTTGCAAACCTTTGCCCAGAAGACTATTGTCTCTGGTAAAGTACTCGATGGAGATTCAAAGGAGCCGGTGATGTATGCTCCCGTTTTCTTCGTTGGAACAAAGACCGGTACTACTACCGACGATAACGGGAACTTCCGGATCGAAACTTATTACAGCAGCGACTCCCTGCGATGCCAGTCGGTGGGTTATACACCTATGACCAAGAAGATAAAGCAAGGCACCACCATGACCATTGATTTCGTACTGACCCCTTCTACCACCCTCGAAACAGTGATCATCAAACCAAAAGAAGGTCCTAACCCGGCGATTGAAATGGTGAAAAATATTTTGCGCAATAAGAAAATAAATAACCGGGAAAAACTCGATGCGTACGAATACGAAGCCTACAACAAGGTCGAATTTGACCTTAATAATATTACGGAAGAGTTCCAGAAAAGAAAGATATTCAAGCCGTTTGAATTCATATTTGAAGGCGTAGATACCACGCAGGAAAAACCATACCTGCCTGTATTTATGACCGAATCCCTTTCCGATTTTTATTTCAGACGAACCCCAAAAACAGCCAAAGAAATTATTGAAGCTACCAAAGTCAGCGGAGTAGAAAATCAATCCATCAACCAGTTTTTAGGTGATATGTACCAAAATGTCAACATCTATGACAACGAGATTGTGATGTTCAACAAAAGTTTTACCTCTCCTATTTCCACCTATTGCCTTGGATTTTATGATTATGGATTGATTGATAGTGCATGGATAGACAACAAATGGTGTTACCTTCTCCAATTCTTTCCACGTCGAAAATCAGAATTGCTCTTTTTTGGTGAAATGTGGGTAAATGACTCAACTTACGCTATTAAAAGTGTAGAGGCAACCATTGCAGAAGGTGCAAATATCAACTGGATAAAATCATTCAGTGTAAAGCAGGAATACAACGAAGTAGAAAACGAAGTATGGATGCTGACAGGAGATCAGTTGCTGATTGATTTTAATCCCACAAAAAACAGAATGGGAGTGTATGGCCGGAAAACCTCTTCCTATAAAAATTTCGTGATCAATAAACCGAGAGAAGATGAAGTCTACAAAGGAGTATCAGACGTACTGGTTAACGAGGACGCATCTTCAAAAGGAGACGAATTCTGGCAGCAGGCAAGGCATATTGAACTATCTGCGAATGAGGAACGAATCTATCACATGGTAGATACTTTGAAAAGCCTTCCCCAGTTCCGTACCGTTGAGAATATCATTACCCTCTTTGTATCCGGATACAAGGTTATCGGAAATTTCGAGTTCGGCCCCTACTACACGTTATACAGTTTCAACCCTATTGAAGGTAACCGCGTACGCATTGGAGGAAGAACGAGCAATGAATTCAGTAAGCGGGTGATGTTGGAAGGATACCTTGCCTACGGTCTTCGTGACGAACGCTTCAAATACGGAGGAGGTATTACCTATATTATGAAAAAAAATCCCCGGATGGCGCTCGGCGGATATGCAAAAAGGGACATGGAACAATTAGGGCAGGGCACAGGTGCCTTCCGGCAAGACAATGTTCTTTCGTCCCTGTTTCGCAGAAATCCCGCAAACAAACTTACCGATGTCACTCAGGCAGAAGGGTACTTTGAGCGCGAGTGGTTGTATGGCTTCAGCAATAAACTGATATTTACTCACCGTGTGTTAAAACCCGCAGGTGATAAATATACCTATACCCGTGTCGAAGATCACAAGTATCGCAACCAGGTAAACTTCCTCATCACCTCAGAAGTAACGCTCTATACCCGATTTGCCTACAAAGAAAAATTTGTTTATGGTGAATTTGAACGTGTCAGCTTAGGAACTACTTATCCCGAACTCGAAGCATCTTACAGCGTTGCTATTCCGGGATTGCTCGATGCACAATTCCGCTATCAGAAGGCAGTTATACAGGTAAAGGATAAACTGCGCTTTGGCCCGTTCGGCTATATTAATTTCACCGGACAAGCAGGAAAGATATTTGGTCTTCTTCCCTATCCCATGCTGATGATGCACCAGGGAAATGAAACTTTCTTCTATGATGAAGGCTCTTACAACACGATGAATTTCTTCGAATTTGTCAGCGATGAATGGGTGAGTATTTGGGCTTCATACCACGCTGAAGGATTGTTTCTAAACAAGATACCACTCATGCGCCGGCTGAAATGGCGGGAAGTTGCTTCCGCAAAAGGTGTTGTCGGTGGTTATAACCGTGCTAATGATGACATTCTATCCCGAGACTTTAACGGTGACGGAAAGCCAGATATGTTCACATTGGAGCGTCCTTATGTGGAAGCCGCACTTGGTGTCGAAAATATTTTCAAGATTCTCCGTATTGATTTTATCTGGCGGCTTTCCTATCTCGATCATCCCGATATTGTTAAGTATGGCCTTAGAGCCAAACTCCAGGTGGATTTTTGACTTTCTTCCAACTACATTTGCAACGTGAAACTACGTGCAGAAAATATTGTGCGCCGTTATGGAAAGCGCACCGTGGTAAAAGGTGTATCTTTTGAAGTAAGTCGCGGTGAAATTGTCGGATTACTTGGTCCCAATGGTGCTGGAAAAACAACCAGTTTTTATATGGTGGTGGGATTGATAAAACCGAACGAGGGTTCGATTCTGCTCGATGATCATGAAATCACCCGTGAACCGATGTATAAGCGGGCGCAGCTCGGCGTGGGCTATCTCCCCCAGGAAGCATCAGTATTCAGAACACTTTCTGTTGAAGATAATATTAAAGCAATTTTAGAAATGACCCGGCTGACCAAAGCAGAGCAGTCGAAAAAACTGGAAGAGCTACTCGATGAGTTCGGTCTTACAGCAAAAAGAACCTACATCGGCAATCACCTCTCCGGCTGTGAGCGCCGAAGAACTGAAATTGCACGTGCATTAGCAACCAATCCGAAATTCATTCTGCTCGATGAGCCCTTTGCAGGTGTTGACCCCATTGCCGTGGAAGATATCCA
>JADLBA010000079.1 GCA_020848015.1 Crocinitomicaceae bacterium
ATTGATCCATTCCGAGACTACTTTGATGCAAATATTGATAAAAGCATCAGGCTTTCACTTACTATGAAATCGCCTATGGGCGGTAATGGAGGACAGCACATGATGCATGGAGGAAATATGATGGATGATTCAATGATGTCCATGGGAAATTCTGATCCGATTGAATGGGAAGATGACATGGGAATGATGAATCGAAATTCGACGAGTGAATCGCTGAAGTGGGAATTAATTGATGAACAAACAGGTAAAGTTAACGATGATATTAATTGGAAATTTAAAGTTGGAGATAAAATAAAAATTAAGATTTTCAACGATCCAGATTCTATGCATCCAATGCAGCACCCTATCCATCTTCATGGTCAAAAGTTTCTTGTATTGAATCAAGATGGCAATAAAAACGACAATATGGTTTGGAAAGATACTGTTCTAGTACCAAGTGGTTCAACCGTTGAACTGCTGGTTGAGATGGAAAATCCTGGAACTTGGATGATGCATTGTCATATAGCTGAACATCTCGAGAGCGGAATGATGGCAGAGTTTACTGTTCTCAAATGATATGAAAGAGTTAAAGAGATCAAATTTATTAAATGCCCCATTTGTAACTTATCTTATAGAAATAAAAAATGGGCGAAGAAATGTGAAGAGTGGTGTAGCACACATAGTAGCTGTAATCTTGATATCACGTCACATTCCGAGGAAGCTTTAGCCAAGAAATAAATCCGCAGAGAGACCCAGCAAATGATTATAATTTTTGACTTTCATATAAATATATAATAATATGTTTATGTATGAAACTGGATCAAATACATCTTGAGGCCAAATTGTTTAAGGGTTTTGCCGACCAGTCACGTCTTTTAATTCTTTCTGCCTTATCATCAGATGGTTCTAAAACGGTTACGGAAATTGTAACTAAAACAAAACTGTCTCAGCCGAACGTTTCAGCACACTTAGCCTGTCTATTTGAATGCGGACTTATCAAAAAGGCAAGAAAAGGCCGCGAAATATTTTATGAGATCAATTCTCAAGAGGTGCTTGAAATAATTCGGATTGCAAAGAAAATATTAAAGAAAAATTCAAAGGAAATTTTTCGCTGTACCAATTATTAACAAATTATTATGACAAAAAATCTCAATAATAAGGCTTTAATACTTTCTTACTTTACAGTTGGATACAATATTGTTGAAGGTGTTGTCAGTATTGCGGCAGGAATTATTGCCAATAGCATCGCTCTTGTCAGCTTCGGTATTGATAGTTTTATAGAATCATTTTCTGGGAGTGTGATGATCTGGCGTTTTCGAAAACATGAAAATTTGACCGAAGAACAAGTTGAAAAGATGGAGCAAAAAGCCATTAAATTTGTCGGCTACAGTTTTATCATCCTTGGCTTATACGTCTTATATGAATCGGGAAGTAAATTGTATTTTCAAGAAAAACCAGACCCAAGCCTATTAGGTATCATTATTGCCGCTCTTTCTTTGATAATCATGCCACTTCTTGCTTATATGAAGCATAGCACTGGAAAGAAATTAAATAGCAGGAGCTTGGTTGCTGATTCCAAACAAACATACATTTGTACAATAATGACAATCACATTGCTTATTGGCTTGGCGTTGAATTTTTTTTATGGTATTTGGTGGGCTGATCCAGCGGTAGGAGTAATAATTTCACTTTTCTTATTTAAGGAAGGATATAGTGCCTTAAAAGAGAAGGAGCTTTGCGAGTGCTAAACTGAGAATAAATATTTCAGGAACTATTTGCAATTTGAATAGGATGTGATACCATTTTAGCATAAGTCTTAAAGACCAGTTTGTCCCCGCATGTCGCGCGGACACCGAACTGGTCTTTTTTCGTTACCGCCAACACTAAGGCGTAAAAATGTTTATTAATCACCCCAGCTATGACAACTCAAAACCCCGCCAATGAGGACGGCGTAAAAACTCCTCCCGTCAACAACGAAGGAAAAGACGATAAAACTCCTTCACCGTCTGGTCAGGACGATAAAAAGACCCCGTCAGGCGAAGACGATAAAAAGCAGGAGCAAATGGTTCCGATGAGCCGTTTCCGTGAAGTCATCGACGAGAAAAACAAGTACAAGGATGAGATCGACAAGCGCGATCAGGCCGAAGAAAAACGAAAGCGCAAAGAGCTCGAAGAGCAAGGTAAGTACAAAGAACTCCTCGCGGAAAAAGACAAAGAACTGGAATCGGCTGGCAAGACCAAAGAGCAGCTGACCCAGTACGAAGAAACGGTTCAGGAAGTCTTGGCGCAGGAACTTGAAAAGATTCCTGACGACAAGAAAGCCCTCATCCCCGACGAACTTTCCACGGTGGCGAAACTGAAATATATCGCCAAGAACCGTGCACTGCTCATGGGAGAGAAAAGCACTACAGGCGCTCCTATCCCGCCCAACAGCAAGAACCTCTCTGAAGTCGAAACGAAGAAACAGCGTTACGACGAACTCATGCAGAAACGCCAAAAGGGCGAATTCCTGTCTGAGCCTGAACGCAGAGAGATCATGAAGCTGGGGCAAGAAATCGTGGCTCTGAAAAACCAGACCACTTAACGCCTTATTCTTTAATTTTTCAATAACATGATTACCGCAGGAAAATACACGACCTACGACAGTCCCTACCTCGACGAACTCGTG